>DASTOV010000033.1:0-8381 GCA_035720125.1 Sphingomicrobium sp.
CGATATAGCCCCTTGCGCTGGGTGTCTGCGCCATTCCGGCGGCGGGTACGGCCAGCAGCAGAACGATCAAGAGTCTCACCAGCATGGCAGCCTCCCTTGGGTGGCAGGAACCTAGCCGGGAATGCCAATGCTTAAAGCCGCCTTCGACGAACGGGCTAAAATCCTCCGCGCATCGCCGCGACCAATCGGCCGAACATGCCGGAGGCGGGCTTCTTTTGCACCCCGACCATCGCCAGGTCGCGAATGTCCCCGCTGCCCTCGCCGGCCAGCATCGCCAGCCCGACCAGGGTTGAAAAGCCGGGCCCGCTATGGGCTTCCGGCAGCCCGGTGATGGTCTTCGGCCGCCCGACCCGGACCGCCCGGCCCAGCACGCCCTGCATGTAATCGGCAATATTCTTGAGCTCCGCCCCGCCACCGGTCAGCACCACCTGCCGGCCGACGGGCCCGGAAAAGCCCAGCTCCTTCAATGCTCGCTCGATCTCATTGGTGATCTGCTCGGTGCGCTGGCGGATGACGGTAATCAGCTGGGCATGGGTGATCCTGAGCGGCTCGCCGACATCGTCACCCCCAATTGGGGTCGCCTCGACCATTTCATGATTGTCGCGGGGGGAGGTCATGGCCGATCCGAAGCGGCATTTCATCCGTTCCGCCTCGCGCCGCTGGACGCCGAACGCGCAGGCGATGTCGTCGGTGATGTCCTTGGCGCCAAGCGGGATCGAACGCAGCCCGACCAGCATGCCGCCGGCATGGAGCGAGACGTTGGTCACCTCCGCCCCGAGCTCGACCAGCGCCACGCCAAGCTCGCGTTCCTCCGGCGTCAGGCACGCCAGCGCCGCCGCGACGGGGGAGGCGACGATCGCCTTGACGCCAAGGTGCGCCGAGCGGATCACGAAATCGATGTTCCTGAGCGGGGCGGGATCGGCGGCGACGACATGGATGTCGACGCCCAGCCGGTCGGCATGCAGCCCGATCGGGTGGGACACGCCCTCGACCCCGTCGATGGTATAGAGCGCCGGATGGGCGTGGAGCACGACCTGGCCGTTGCGGTCGATCGCGCCCTTCCCCGCCGACAGCAGCTCGTCGATGTCCGACTGCTCGACCTGGTGGCCGCCCAGCTCGACCTCGACATTGGCGATGTCGCTGACCAGCCCGCCGGCGGCGAAGCTTGCCCACACGTCGTCGATCGTCACTCCCGAGATCCGCTCGGCGATTTCGACTGCCTCGCGGACCGCGACTTCGCTCGCCTCCATGTCGGTGACATAGCCGCGCTTGACCCCGCGGCTTTCGCGCTGGCCGGTGCCGAGCACGCGCAGCCGCCCGTCCGGGTCGCGGGTGACGATCAACGCGCTGACCTTGGACGAGCCGATGTCGAGTGCGGCGATAAGGGGCTGGTCGTGATCGGCGGCCATTCTGTTGGGTCTTAACTCTCGGAAGGGGGTTCGGGGACGATCGGCTCGCCTGGCTCGCGCGGCAGGCGGACGGTCATCTTGCCCGGGATGCGAAGATCGAAGCGGAGGATGCCGCGGCCGAGGAGGCCAGCCGACTTGTCCATCCTGGCAAAGCGGGCCAGCGCCGTGGCTGCCGCCTGCTCGCCGTCGGGAAGCGCCACTGTCTCGCCCGACTGGAAGGAGAGGTCCCAGCGGCGCTCGCCGACCCAGGTCGCAGACACCAGCTGCGCTTGCAGCGCCGGCGCCTGGTTCAGCAGCCGATCGAGTGCGGCCGCCTGGGAATTGGCGCCCTTCCCGATCAACAGCGGCAAGTCGGGCATCTGGCTGACCGGTACCCGATCCAGCACGACTCCCTCGGCGTCGATCAGGGTCAACCGGTCCTCGTCCTGCCACAGGGCGGCGGGTTCCCGCTCGACGATGTCGATCACCAGCGTATCGGGGAACCGGCGAGACACGCGCGCATCCTTGACCCAGCCATATTCCAGCAGCCGCTGCCGGATCGCCGCCACGTCGAGCAACGGCATCGCAGTGGTCTTCTGGTCAAGGGCGATCTCATAGACCGGCCGCGGGTCCATCCGCTTGATGCCCTGGACGTCGACGCTCCTCACCCTAAAGCCCGCATCGCCGACCGCCTCCCCGGCCGCCTGCCCGACCTTGGCCGGCACGTCGAGCGCGACCAGCGCCGCGCCGGTCACCGCAAGCGCGAACAGGGCGAATGCCCAGCCGGCCAGCCGGTTGGCCTGCGCCTCCTCGACCGGCAGCTTGGCCGCCAGTTTCTTGGGTACGGAGACGCGTGAGCCTCCCTTGCGGGATCGTGCCCGGTTCGACGCCCCCCGCCGGACATGTGCCGCGCTCACGTCTCGGCCACCTCCGTCATCGCGGTTGCCTCGAGTGCCTCGGCGATGATCCGCTCGACCAGCTCGCCATAGCTGATGCCCTTGTGACGTGCTTGTTCCGGCACGAGGCTCAAGGGCGTCATTCCCGGCTGGGTGTTGACCTCCAGCAGGTAGACACCGGCCTCGCCCTGCGTGTCGTCCCAGCGGAAGTCGCTGCGCGATGCGCCCTTGCAGCCGAGCAGCCGGTGCGCGGCGAGCGCCATCTCCATCATTTCCTGCGCGATGTTGGCAGGGATCTCCGCCGGGCACACATGTGTCGTGAGCCCGTCGGTATATTTGGCGTCGAAATCATAGAATCCCTGCACCGGCTTCAGCTCGGTCACGCACAGCGCCTCATCGCCAATGACGGCGACGGTCAGCTCGCGGCCCTTGATGAATGGCTCGGCCAGCAGCTTTTCGAAATGCAGCCAGGGGCCCTCCGCCCTGGCGCTGATCGGGTGGCCGTAATTGCCCTCGTCGGTGACGATCGCGACGCCGACCGAGCTCCCTTCATTGACCGGCTTCAGCACATAGGGCCGCGCCATCGGGTCGCCCTCATAAAGCGAGCGGCTTTCGACCACCTTTCCCTTGGGCATGCGGATGCCGTGCGGCACCAGCACCGCCTTGGTCAGCTCCTTGTCGATCGCGACGGCAGAGGTGGTGAGTCCCGAATGGGTGTAGCGGATCTCCATCAGGTCCATCACGCCCTGGATGGTGCCGTCCTCGCCCGGCGTCCCGTGCAGCGCGTTGAACACCACGTCGGGGCGGATGCCGGCCAGCACCTGCGCGACGTTGCGGTCCATGTCGACCGTGGTCACATTGGTGAAGCCGCGTTCGCGAAGCGCGTCTGCCACGCCCTCGCCGCTCATCAGCGACACGGACCGCTCGGACGACCAGCCGCCCATCAGCACGACGATATTGAGGTTCCTGTCGAGCTCCCCTGACACGCTTACGCCACTCCGATCCGCTGGATTTCCCATTCAAGGGTGATGTTGGTCTTCGCCAGCACGCGGCGCCGGACCTCCTCGCCCAGAGCCTCGATGTCGGCACTGCTAGCGTTACCGAGATTGAGCAGGAAATTGCAATGCTTCTCCGACACTTGCGCGTCGCCAATCCTGAGGCCGCGGCATCCCGCCGCATCGACCAGCGCCCAGGCCTTGTGCCCCGGAGGGTTCTTAAAGGTCGATCCGCCGGTGCGGCTCCTCAAGGGCTGCGATTCCTCGCGCGCCCTGGCGATGCGGTCCATCTCGGTGCCGATCATCACCGGGTCGCCGGTGATCCCCCGGAATACCGCCTCGACCACGATCGCCCCGTCGGGCAGCTCCGAATGGCGATAGCTGTAGCCCAGCTTCTCCGCCGGCCATTCCTCGACACTGCCGTCCTTCAGCACCAGCGTGCAGGTGACGAGGATATCCTGCACCTCGCGGCCATAGGCGCCGCCATTCATCCGGACAAAGCCGCCGACCGTGCCGGGAATGCCGCGCAGGAACTCCAGCCCCGCGATCCCCGCGTCGCGCGCGGTCGAGGAAACCAGGATGCCGCTCGCCCCGCCGCCGCATCGCAGGGTCACTTCGTCCAGCCGGTCGATCCGGGAAAATGCCTTGCCCAGCCGCACCGTCACGCCCGGCACGCCGCCGTCGCGCACGATCATGTTGGAACCAAGGCCCAGCGCCATCACGGGCGTGTCCGGGTCGAGGCCCTTCAGATAGTCGACCAGATCGTCGCGGTCGGCCGGCTCGAACAAAATCTCCGCCTTGCCGCCCGACTTGAACCAGACCAGCGGCGCCAGCGGCGCGCCGGGCTTCAGCTTGCCGCGCACATCCGAAAGCGTCCTGGCCTCGCTCATTTGGACGCCCTCGCCCTGGCGATGCCGTCGGCCAGTCCCGCGGCCCATTTGGTGATGTCGCCCGCGCCCATGCAGATCACGCTGTCGCCCTCGGCGGCAAGGTCGCGCAGGCTGGCGGCAAGGTCGGCCGGGCTGTCGACGGTCTTCACCATGCGGTGCCCGTGGGCTCTCAGGCCCTCGGCCAGCGCATGGGCATCGACGCCCTCGATCGGCTCCTCGCCGGCGGCATAGACCGGCGCGACGAACACCACGTCGGCATCGTTGAAGGCGTTCTGGAAGTCGTCCATCAGGTCGCGGAGCCGCGTGTAGCGGTGCGGCTGGACGACGGCGATGACCCGTTCTTGCGCCGCTTCACGCGCCGCACTCAGCACCGCGCGGATCTCCACCGGATGATGCGCATAATCGTCGATGATCGTCGCCCCGCCGACATCGCCGACCTTGGTGAAGCGACGTTTGACTCCGGAAAAGCGCTCGAAGCCCTTGGCCAGCACCGCATCGTCGAAGCCGAACTCCAGGCCCACCGCGACCGCCGCCAGCGCATTCAGCACGTTGTGGCGGCCCGGCATCGGCACGAACACGTCGCGGATCGTCCGCCGCTCGCCGTCCTTGCCCAGGACCGACACGTCGAACCGGCTGCCGCCGCCCTCGGGGACGATATTCTCGGCGCGCAGGTCGGCCAGCGCCGAAGTGCCATAGGTGACGATCCGCCGGTCTCTGATCCGCGACAGCACGCCCTGCACCTCGGGATGGTCGACGCACATCACGGCAAGGCCATAGAAAGGCACATTTTCGACGAATTCGACGAAGGCGTCCTTGATCGCATCGAAGCTGCCGTAATGCTCCAGATGCTCGGGATCGATGTTGGTGACCACCGCGATCGTGCCGTCGAGGCGCAGGAAGCTGCCGTCGCTTTCGTCGGCCTCGATCACCATCCAGTCGGATTTGCCCAGCCGGGCGTTGGATCCATAGGCGTTGATGATCCCGCCGTTGATCACCGTCGGGTCGATCCCTCCGGCGTCGAGCATCGCCGCGATCATCGAAGTCGTCGTCGTCTTGCCATGCGTTCCCGCGACCGCGATCGTCGATTGCATCCGCATCAGCTCGGCCAGCATTTCCGCACGGCGAACGCGCGGCAGGCGCCGCTCCGCCGCGGCCTGCACTTCCGGATTGTCGTCGCGGATCGCGGTCGAGCAGACCACCACCGCCGCATCGCCGAGATTTTCCGGCTTCTGCCCGATCATCACCGGGATGCCGGCCTTGCGCAGGCCCTCGGTCACATAGCTTTCGTTATTGTCGCTGCCCTGCACCTTGTAGCCGAGGTGATGCATCACTTCGGCGATGCCGGACATGCCGATGCCGCCGATGCCGACGAAATGGATCGTCCCGATCTCGGTGCCCATGGCCTTCATTTCAGGAAGCCATCCTTCATGCCGGCACCCCCATGCTCGGCGCAGGCCGCGCCGACGACCTGGCCGGTCCCACCAGCAGCGGCGCCGCGCCGCCGGCGATGCGCTCGATGAGATCGGCAAGGTCGCTGGTGGCATGCGGCCGCCCGACCGACAGGGCTCGTTCGGCGGCATTACCGAGTGCCTGGGCGTCGCCGGCGATTGCTTCGATTTGCGCGCTCAGCACTTCCGGCGTGAACTCCGCCTGCGGGATCATCCGCGCGCCTCCCGCCTTGGCAATTTCCCGCGCATTGGCGGTCTGGTGGTCGTCGGTCGCGATCGGTAGCGGGACGAGGATCGCCGGCCTCCCTGCAGCCGTCAGCTCGGCAATGGTCGAAGCGCCGGCGCGGGCGATGATCAGGTGTGCCTCGGCCAGCTTGTCGGGCATGTCCTCGATATAGGTCAGCAATTCGGCCGGGATGTTGAGCGCGGCATAGCGATTTCGGACGGCATCGATGTCGTCGGGCCGGCATTGCTGGACGACCTGCAGCCGATAGCGGAGCTTGGGAGACAGCATGCCCAGCGCATCGGGCACCACGGATCCCAGCACGGTCGCGCCCTGGCTTCCGCCGGTAACCAGTATCTTGAGCGGCGCCGTCTCGTCGAATTCGGGAAAAGGCAGGGTACCGAGCCGGGCGACCGACTCCCGCACCGGATTGCCGACCAGCTCGACCTTGCGGGCGTGGCCGGGCTTCAACCGATCCACCTCGGCATAGGCGGTGGCGATGGCGTCGGCCGAGCCGGCCAGCAGCCGGTTGACCCTGCCTAGCACGGCATTCTGCTCGTGGAGGATGGTCGGGATGTTCAGAGCATCGGCGGCGAGCAGCGCCGGAAAGGCCGGATAGCCCCCGAATCCCACGACTGCATCGGGCGTGAATTCGCGGTAGAGAGCCTTGGCCTGGCGCCGCCCAGCCAGCACCGCATTTGCCGCCTTGAGCCAGCCGATCGGCCCGCCGCCCAGCCTTCCCGCCGGCAGGATATAGGTCGGCACATCCTCGAACAGGGCGGGGATCTTCGCGCCGCGTTCGTCGGTGATCAGCATCACGCCATGGCCGCGGCTTGTGAGCTCCGCAGCTAGCGCGTGGGCCGGAACCATATGCCCACCGGTGCCTCCGGCGGCGAGGGTAATGTTCATGCGCGCCCGCTCATGCCTTGATGCTCTCCCCGCCCCATTTCACCACATAGGGCGAGCGGGTCAGATAGGGGTTTCGCCGCGTGAAGGCGAGCAGCAATCCCATCGCGATCGACAGGGCCAGCATCGACGAACCGCCATAGCTGATGAACGGCAGGGTCATGCCCTTGGACGGCGCGATCTGGACGTTGACCGCCATGTTGATCAGCGCCTGCAGGCCGAACTGGATGACCAGGCCCGCCGCCGCGAGGATGGCAAAGCTGGACTCTTCATCCAGCAGCTTGATCAGCACCCGCGCGACGATGCCGAGATAAAGCACGGCGATCATCAGGCAGGCGAGCAGGCCGAACTCCTCCCCGATCACCGAGAAGATATAGTCGGTATGCGGCTCGGGCAGGCCGAACTTGCGCGTTCCCGCCCCCGGACCCATGCCGAACAGCCCGCCGGCGGTCAGGGTCCGCATCGCATTCTCGGTCTGGAAATTGTCGCCTTCGCCGAAAATGAAGGCGTCGATCCGAGCCGTCGCCACATCGTAGAAGAAATAGGCGAGGACAATCCCGACGATGCCCGCGATCCCAAGGCCGATCAGGATCCGCATGTTGAGGCCCGCGATGGCCAGCATCGCGATCCACACGGCGGCGAAGATGATGGTCGAGCCGAAGTCCGGCTGGCGCATCACCAGGAAGGCGACCAGGCCGACCAGGCCAGCCGACAGCGTGAAGATCGGCAACGACTTGTCGGCTTCGCGCAAGGACAGGAGCCAGGCCATCGACACGACGAAGAAGGGCTTCAGGAACTCGGACGGCTGGAATTGCCCGATGCCCAGGTTGATCCAGCGTTTTGCGCCGTTCACCTCGAAGCCGAGCCAGGGCACCAGCGCCAGCGCAGCCAGGCAAACCAGGGCCCCGATCACCGACAGCCGTTTCAGCCGGCCGCGCGGCTGCATCGAAATGGCGATCATCACCGGCATGGAAATGACGATCCAGGCGATCTGCCGGTAGAAATAGTAAAGCTCGTCGATGCGGATCGACCCGCCCGAATAGCGTTGCGCCGCTGCCGGACTTGCTGCCGCAACCGCGATCAGTCCGAAACCGATCAGCAGCGCCAGCATGAAGAGCAGCACCCGGTCGATCTCCCAGAACCAGCGTCCAGTGGCCGAGCGGTCGGACCGGCCGTAGCGGTTGGGATCGACCAGCGCCGCCCCTGCCTTGATCCTGCCAGTGATCGTCTGGTTCATAATTCCCCCACCAGCGCACGGAACGCATCGCCCCGCGCCTCGAAATCCTTGAACTGGTCGAAGGAAGCGCAGGCCGGCGACAGCAATACCGTATCACCCGGCTCTGAATCGGTCGCGGCCTGACGCACCGCTTCGTCGAGTTTTCCACAGTTTTTCACGGGCATGTGCGGCGACAGCAATCGCTCGAACAGGTCGGCGGCTTCGCCGATCGTATAGGCCGTGCGCACATGGGCGAAGTGCGGCGCGCATTCGTCGAGATTGTCGGTCTTGGCCTGCCCGCCGAGGATCCAGCGGATTTTCGGGAAAGCCGCCAACGCCGGAGCGGATGCGGTCGGATTGGTCGCCTTGCTGTCGTTGACGAACAGGACACCGTCCTTTTCGCGAACGCGCTCCATGCG
>DASTOV010000034.1:0-8691 GCA_035720125.1 Sphingomicrobium sp.
TGGTCCAATATTGATATTTATTGGCTGCCGGGGGGTTCACAACGCCCGCGATATGGCCTGATCCCGCGAGGATGAACCGCTTCGGGCCCTTCAATATCCTGGTCAGCTTCCAGACGCTCGGCGCCGGCGCGATATGGTCCTCGCGACCGGCCTGGATATAGGCGGGCGTTTCGATACTACCGAGGTCGATCGGAACGCCCCGGACAACCAGCGCGCCTGGCTTCACCATCAGATTCTGCCGGTACAGGCGGTCGAGATAGTCGCGGTGCCATTGCCCGGGCAGGTTGGTGACGTCGCCGTTCCAGTGCAGCAGGTCGAACGGTGCCGGCTCTTTTCCCAGCAGGTAATTGTTGACGACATAGTTCCAGATGAGATCGCGCCCGCGCAACAGGTTGAAGGTCGCGGCCATGACCCGCCCGTCCAGCACGCCAGTTTCGGAAGTCAGCTGTTCGAGCGTCTTCATCGTCTCGTCACCGATGAAGAGCTTCAAATCGCCCGGGTCTTCGAAATCGATCTGGGCCGTCAGGAAGGTGACGCTTGCCACCTTGTCGGCCTTGTCCTCGGCGGAAAGATAAGCGAGCGTCGCAGCCAGGGTCGTCCCCGCCACGCAATAGCCGATGGTATGGACCGCCTTCACGCCTAGCAGATCGCGAACGACATCGATCGCTTCCTCCTGCGCGGCGACATAATCATCCATGCCGATGTCGCGGATGCTCTCATCGGCCGACTTCCAGCTCACCATGAACAAGGTGACGCCCTGGTCGACGCACCATTTGACGAAGCTCTTCCTGGGCGTGAGATCGAGGATGTAGAAGCGGTTGATCCACGGCGGAAAGATCACCAGCGGCGTTTCGAGCACTTCGTCGGTCGAAGGCGCATATTGGATCAGCTGGAACAGCCGGTTCTCGTAAATCACCTTTCCCGGCGTGGTCGCCAGATCCTTGCCCAGCTCGAACGCGCCTTCCGGGCTTTGGGTAACCTGCCCCTTCGAGATGTCGTCCAGCATGTTCTTGAGACCGGAAAGCAGGTTCTCGCCCTTGGTCTCGATCGTCCGCTTCATCACCTCCGGGTTGGTGGCGACGAAATTTGCGGGGCTCATCGCGTCGACAAATCCCTGGGTAGCGAACCGCAGGCGATTGCGTGCCGCATCGTCCAGCCCGTCGATTTCGTCCACGGTCCCGAGCAGCTTGTCGCTGATTGCAAGGTAGCCTTGCCGGACGGTGTCGAAGATCGGATCTTCACGCCATTCCGGCGATGCGAAGCGCCGGTCCTTCGCCTCGCCGGCGGCGGAATAGTGGCCTAGCACCTTGCTCCACGCCTCTAGCCCCTTCGACCAGGCGTCCGCTCCAGCCGTCATCCAGGCCATCGGATCATTGTTCGCATGCGATACCGGCAGGCCGAAGCCGGGCATGCTCTTGCCCTTGGCCAGATTGTCGGCCCAGGCCTCCATGATCATCTGGTTGGCACGGGCCATCACCAGCGCCCAATGCTGCCAGTCCTCCAGGCCCGGAATGGTCGTGGTGGTTTCGTCGGTCATGACCGCCCTATACTCGCCATCGCGAGCAGAACGAAGCGATCCAATTCTTTCTGGATTGCTTCGTCACCTCGTTCCTCACAATGACAGTGATGAAATGAACCCGCCGCAGATCCTTCCCGACGCGCTCGTCCTGCTGGACTATGTCGGCATCGCGGTATTCGCCGTGTCGGGCGCATTGCTCGCGGCCGAGAAGAAGCAGACCCTGGTCACCTTCATCTTCTTCGCGGTGATCACGGGCGTGGGCGGGGGAACCCTGCGCGACTTGTTGATCGGGGCGCCGGTCTTCTGGATGCACACCAACGCGACGCTTCTGATCTGCATTGGCGCGGCACTCGGCGTCTGGTTCCTGTCGCGCCAGGCGGTCGCCGAGCGCGCACTCCTTTGGTTCGATGCGGTCGGACTCGCTGCCTATGCCACCTATGGCGCCTCAAAGGCGCTCAACTATGGCGTCGCGCCGGTCCCGGCCTTCGCCATGGGGGTGATGACCGCCTGCGTTGGCGGGATCATCCGCGACGTATTGGCCGGCGAACCCTCGATCCTGATGCGGCCCGAGCTCTATGTTACCGCGGCCGCGCTGGCATCGGGCCTGTTCGTGGTGCTGACCCTGTTCGGGGCTCCGGCCACGCTCGCCGCGCTGGTCGCCGGCCTAGCCGGATTCAGCCTGCGCGGGGCAGCCATCGCTCGCGGCCTCAGCCTTCCTGCCTACAACAAGTAGCTTGCCGCACTGCAGCATGGTCGTCATGCTGATATCATGACCGACGATTTCTACCGCATCCGCCGCCTGCCGCCATATGTCTTCGCCGAAGTCAATGCGATGAAGGCGGCAGCGCGGGCACGCGGCGAAGACATCGTCGACCTCGGCATGGGCAATCCTGACGGCATGCCGCCCAGGCATGTCATCGAAAAGCTGGCCGAGGTGGCGGCGAAGCCGACGGCGCACCGCTATTCCGCATCCAAGGGCATCCCCGGGCTCAGGAAGGCGCAGGCGGCCTATTACCAGCGACGCTTCGGTGTCGAGCTCGATCCCGACCGGGAAGTGATCGTCACCCTGGGCTCCAAGGAAGGTCTCGCCAATCTCGCCCAGGCGATCACCGCGCCTGGCGACGTCGTGCTGACCCCCAATCCCAGCTACCCGATCCACCACTTCGGCTTCATCATCGCGGGTGCCTCGATTCGCTCGATCCCGGCGGTTCCCGGCCCCGACTTTTTCGATCGGCTCGCGCGGTCGATGCGCTATACCGTGCCGCGGCCCAAGGTGTTGGTAATCGGCTATCCCAGCAACCCGACCGCGCAGACCGTCGACCTTGAGTTTTACCGGCAACTGGTCGAATTCGCCCGGGCCGAAGGGCTATGGGTCATTTCCGACCTCGCCTATGCCGAAATCTATTTCGGCGACACGCCGACCCCGTCGATCCTGCAGGTTCCGGGCGCCAAGGAGGTGGCGGTCGAGTTCACCTCCATGTCCAAGACCTATTCGATGGCGGGGTGGCGCATGGGCTTTGCGGTCGGCAATGAGAAGCTGATCAGCGCGCTGACGCGAGTGAAGTCCTATCTCGACTATGGCGCGTTCACCCCGGTCCAGGCCGCGGCGGTCGCGGCACTCAATGGGCCGCAGGATTGCGTGGAGGCCAATCGGCAACTTTACAGGAAGCGCCGCGACGTCCTGGTCGAAAGCTTCGGCCGCGCAGGATGGGACATTCCGGTGCCCATGGCCAGCATGTTCGCCTGGGCTCCGATCCCTGAGCCGTTCCGGCAATTGGGATCGATGGAATTCGCCAAGCAGCTGCTGACCGAAGCCCATGTCGCGGTCGCGCCAGGAGTCGGATTCGGCGAAGAGGGCGAAGGCTTTGTCCGCATTGCGCTGGTCGAAAACGAGCAGCGACTTCGCCAGGCGGCGCGCGGTATCAAGAAGATGCTGATGGGGGCCTGATCGCTCGCCTCAGCCTCAGTCGGCTTCGACGTCGACAACCTGGGAAAAGAGCAGCCACAAGGTCAGGACGATGATGGGAGTGAGCAGCCAAACCGGGCCGTCAGACGAAAACATGATGTCGAGCAGGCCATAGATGCCCGTGAAAGGAACGATCAACAGCGCCCCCTGCCACAATGCCGCCCTGGCGAAGCCATCTTCCCGCGTCGCGGCGACGGCTGCCTTGAATCCGGCCAGAAGCAAGGGCGATAGGATCCATGCCGGCCAATCGGGACTCATATAATCCTGCAGGAAGGCATAGAGGGCCACAATCGTAAGGCCGATCAGCACCAATTGCCCGACACGTGTCGGAGCTATTCCTGATCGTTCCGTCATTCCCGGCCAACCGGTTCCTGGAGCATGAGCAAGCCCTTTGCGAGGGTGCGCACGCTACCCGCGGTTCCCGTCGCGTCAAGCGGCATGCAGGCAGCGGTCCGTTTTCTGTTGCCGCATGAAATCGGATTATCGGCCACCTGCCCCGATGGAACGATCAGTCGCCTCTGCGAGTTAACCGCGCCAGCTTGTGCTGACGCCGCTGCTCATGCACTTGATCAAGAAGCCTTTTTAAATCGGATCTGGGCGATGATGAAGTTTCGTTATTGGGTTGCTGTCAGCAGTCTCTCCATCCTGGCCGCCTGTTCGACGGTCGCTCCGCCGCCCCCGCCGCCTCCCCAGGTTGCCCAGCCCCGGTCCGTCGCGCCGCCGACCAATTATCGCTGGACCAATGGCTATTCGGAGAAGGGCTACGACGCGATGCACGCCACGTTCGGCAAGGTTCACCTGAAGGCAGGTGAGCATCATTGGCTGCCGGCTGCCGCCATCCCGGCCGATGGCGACATCGCGATCACCATCGATATTGCCAACCAGATCGCCTTCATCTTCAAGGGCGAGGCGCTGGTCGGGGTCACCAATGTCTCGACCGGCAAGAAGGGCCATCCGACCCCGCTCGGGTTCTGGACGATCAACTGGAAGCGGCCGATGTACCGTTCGAAGAAGTACGACAATGCACCGATGCCGTTCATGCAGAACATCGATGACAAGGGCATCGCGATTCACGGCGGCGTGACGCCGGGATATCCTGCCAGCCATGGCTGCATCCGCCTGCCGATGGCCTTCGCCAAGCAGCTCTACGGGATGACGAAGCCCGGCAACAAGGTGATCATCGAGGGCTGATTCCTCGCCTATGTGCTAATGCCGGCCCGACCACGAGGAAACCGGGAGCACAAGGTCTCGCCAACGCGCCGGCGCTGATGCATATGCCTCGCCGATGGAGACCAGCTCGATCCTCCCGACCACCCCTGACCTGCGCTACCTCGCGCAGATCATCCAGCTGGCGGTGGCGCCGGTGTTCCTGCTTGCCGGCCTGGGTGCCTTCCTCAATGTCTGCGCGGGGCGCCTCGCGCGGATCGTCGACCGTGCACGGCGCCTCGAGCCGCGGATTTTCGAGAGTCGCGGAGAGGAGCATGACAGGCTGATCGGGGAAGTTCGCCTGATCGATCGCAGGATCAAGGTGGTCAACGCGGCCATCTTTGCCTCGGTGCTGGCGGCGGTACTGATTTCGGCAGTCGTCATCCTGCTGTTCGCGGCATTCCTCTCGGGCTATCGATTTGGGACGCTGGTTGCACTGCTGTTCATTGCGGCGATGCTGGCTACCGCCGCGGGCTTCGCCATTTTCCTCCATGAAACCCGGCTTGCCACCCGCAGTGTGCGGATTGGCGCGCATATCCTCGAACATGAGGTCAAAGAGGACTGATCGAAGGAGTTGCGCCCCGTTCGGAGGACTCCTATCGGCAGCCCAACGATTCACCACTTCGGGAAGCCCCTAGCTCCATGGTCAGCGCCAGCCACGTCCTCGATCGCGTTCTCGTCCTCGAAATGGTCCGCGTGACCGAGGCCGCGGCCATCGCCGCCTCCAAATGGATCGGCCGGGGCGACAATGACGCTGCCGATGCCGCCGCGGTCGAGGCAATGCGCGCTGCTCTTAACGAACTGCCGATGGACGGAACGGTCGTGATCGGCGAAGGCGAGCGCGACGAAGCGCCGATGCTTTTCATTGGCGAGAAAGTCGGCTGCTCCGAGGGCGACGGGCCCGCGATCGACATCGCGCTCGATCCGCTCGAAGGCACCACCATCACCGCGAAGGCCGGGCCTAACGCGCTGGCGGTGCTGGCCATTGCCGAACAGGGCTGCCTGTTGAACGCTCCCGACGTCTACATGGAAAAGATCGCGATCGGCCCCGGCTATCCCGGCGGAACCATCAGCCTGGCAAAGTCGGTATCCGACAACATCCGCGCGCTGGCGGCGGCCAAGAATGTGCTGCCCAGCGAAATCATCGCCTGCGTGCTCGATCGGCCGCGTCATGATGCGATCATCGCCGAGCTGAGGTCACTGGGCTGCGGCATCAAGCTGATCCCGGACGGCGATGTCGCGGGTGTCATCGCCACCACCGACCCGGATACCAGCGTCGATATCTATCTCGGCACGGGCGGAGCGCCCGAAGGCGTGCTGGCGGCGGCTGCCCTGCGCTGCGTTGGCGGCCAGATGCAGGGACGGCTCGTCTTTCGCAACGACGATGAGCGCGACCGTGCCCACCGGTGGGGCATCGACGATCTCGACCGCATCTATTCGATGGAAGACATGGCCAAGGGCGACTGCATCTTCGCCGCGACTGGGGTTACCGACGGCTCGCTGCTGGACGGCGTCAAGCGGCGCAAGGGTGGCTGCACGACCACCGAAAGCATCGTGATGAGGGCCAGCTCCGGCACGGTTCGCCGCGTCTCGACCGAATATCACAAGCCCCTCTAATTTCCTTGTGAGCCGTCACGCGCGCTGTATCCTCGGCGCATGACGCTGCTTGCCATTCCGGACGATCTCCAGCCGGTCGAGCCTTCCTATCGCAGCGCGCTGCGGGCGCGGGCCGCTGCATTCTGGATTCCCTTGTTCCTGATTGGATTGGTCGTCGACCGGACGGCGCTTGCCGATACGCCGGTCGCCGGCCTGCTGCCCGTCCTTGTTGGCCTCGTCGGATTGAGTGGCACCATCGTCGCGCCCGACCGCATCTATCGTCGGCTTGGCTATGCCATCGACAGTCGACTGCTGCGCACCGTACGCGGCTGGCTGTTCCACACTGACACTATTGTCCCGTTCGTCCGGGTACAGCATATCGACGTCACTCGCGGCCCGTTCGACAAGCTGTTCGGAACCGCGACCCTGGTTGTCCACACGGCAGGCACACACAACAGCGTCGTGACGTTGCCCGGACTCTCGCCCGACCGGGCGAACGAGATCCGGGAGGCGATCCGCTCCGAAATTCGAACTGACACGGAATGAGCGAGACTGCCGCACTGCCTCTGCCAAGGGACCAGCTTGGACCCCCCGAGCGACTGCATCCGCTCTACCTACTGACCGGACTTGGCCAGGCTTTCAGGGGCGCTTGGGGGTTGATTGCCGGCGGGGCGGTCTTCGCTGCCCAGGGCCGCTGGTGGATCGTCATGATCATGGGCGTGTTGTTCGTCGCCTTTTCATTCGGCTCCCTGCTGCTGCGCTGGCTAAAGCTCGAATATCGCGTCGGACCGCATGAACTCAGGATCGACAGCGGCTGGCTGTCGCGAACCAGCCGCGCGATCCCGTTCGACCGGGTGACCGATGTCGACCTTGAACAGGGTCCGCTTCACCGCCTGTTCGGCCTTGCCCGCGTCAAGCTGGAAACGGGCGGCTCGGCGGGAGGCAAGCAGGAAGAGGGCATCCTCCACACCATCTCGCTCGAGCGCGCCGAGGCGCTGCGCGAGCATATCCGGATCCGAAGAGGACTGGCCGCCGCGCCGATCGAGGCAGCTTCCGCCGCTGAAGGGCCGCCGCTATTCGCCATGGACAATCGTCGCCTGCTGACCGCCGGTCTGTTCAATTTCTCGCTGGCGGTGATCGCCGGCCTATTCGGCGTGACGCAGACGATGGGCGATGCGCTTGGCTTTGATCCGTTCGAGCGGCAATTCTGGATCGACATTTTGGCCCGATCGGAATCCTTGCGCGAGCTGGTTGTCGCCCATCGGATCATCGCGGTATTGGCGGGCACGTTCGTGCTGCTGCTGATCGGCATCGGCACCGGCCTCATCCGGACCACGCTTCGCGAATATGGCTTCCGGCTCGACAGAACGGATACCGGCTTTCGCCGGCGCCGAGGCCTACTCACGCTGACCGACGTGTCGATCCCGCAGAGGCGAGTACAGGCGGCGATCCTCGCGACCGGCCCGGTCCGCCGGCATTTCGGATGGTCGCAGCTGAAATTGCAGAGCCTGGCGCAGGACGGCGGAAAGGGCGACCATGTCGTCGCTCCGCTCGCCCAGGAGCAGGAAGCCGGCGATATTCTGGATTCGCTCAACTGGCCGGCCCACCCTCCAGCAGACAGCTGGAAGCCCGTGTCTCGCGCCTTCGTGACCTCGTTCATCGGAATTCTGATCCCGGCGTCGGTCCTGACGGTTGCCGCCGTGCCTTTCCTTGGCCCGGTCGGGCTGCTGTGGCTCGGGGGAGCGGCCCTTGCCATCGCCATTCGCTGGTTCGACTGGAAACACACTCGTTATGCGCTGGGAGCCGGTGCGCTGTTCATCGAAACGGGCTGGTGGCGTCATCGCCGCTCGATAATCCCCGTTCCGAAAATGCAAAGCATCGACATTGCCGAAAGCTTTTGGACCCGCGGCTTCGGCATTTGCACGCTGCGCCTGGGTGTCGCCGGCGGCAGCGGATTTTCGGACCACCATTTGCCCGCACTGAGACGAGCCGAAGCTGAAGCCCTGCGCGCCGAGTTGCTGGCATGGTGACCTTTGCCTGCAACGTGGAACGGAGCCTTGGAGGCCAGCCGTGGAGGTGGCGGCGCAACGGCGGCGATGACCTCACCCGCGATCTCACCGACCAATTGCTCCTGGCCCGCGGCGTCGAGGAAGCCGACCTCGCCCGGCATCGCGCGCCGACCATTCGTGACTTTCTGCCCGACCCATCGGCGTTCCGCGACATGGACAAGGCGGCCGCCAGGCTGGCTGATGCGATCGAGGGTAGCGAACGCATCGCCATCTTCGGCGACTATGATGTCGACGGCGCAACTTCGGCCGCAGTGCTGACGATTCTTCTTCGCCGACTTGGCACCGAACCGATGATCTACATCCCGGACAGGCTGATGGAGGGTTATGGCCCGTCC
>DASTOV010000035.1:0-4617 GCA_035720125.1 Sphingomicrobium sp.
GACTGGGCTACCGCCGAAGCGCTGGCCTATGGAAGCCTGGTCGACGAGGGCTATCGCGTTCGCCTTTCAGGCCAGGATTCGGGGCGCGGCACCTTCAGCCAGCGGCACGCCGTCTGGACCGACCAGAAGAGCGGCGACAAATATGTGCCGCTCGGCACCAGGCGCGACAGTGCCGGAATGCCGATGTTCGAAGTGCACAACAGCCCCCTGTCGGAATTCGGCGTGCTTGGCTTCGAATATGGATATTCGATGGCCGATCCGCGCTCGCTGGTGCTGTGGGAGGCCCAGTTCGGTGATTTCGCCAACGGCGCGCAAACGATCATGGACCAGTTCATCGCCGCCGGCGAAGCCAAGTGGCTGCGCGCCTCGGGCCTGGTTCTGCTGCTGCCGCACGGCTTCGAAGGGCAGGGACCGGAGCATAGCTCGGCCCGGCTCGAGCGCTATCTGCAGCTGTGCGCCGAGGATAATATCCAGGTCGCCAACTGCACCACGCCGGCCCAATATTTCCACATCCTTCGTCGCCAGATGCTGCGCGATTTCAGGAAGCCGCTGATCATCATGACGCCCAAGTCCCTGCTGCGGCACAAGCTTGCGGTATCGACTTGCGACGATTTCATCGGCGAGGGCCATTTCCACCGCATCCTGAGCGACTTGAACCCGCCCGCGGCAGGCGAAACGCGGCGTGTCGTCCTTTGTTCGGGCAAGCTTGCCTACGAGCTGATGGAGGTCCGGGACACGGCAGGAACGACGGGCACCGAGATCATCCGCATCGAGCAGCTTTATCCTTTCCCGGGCGAGCCTTTGGTCAAGCGCTTGAAGGCAATGCCCAAGCTGGAAGAACTGGTCTGGGCGCAGGAAGAGCCGAAGAACAATGGCGCCTGGCACTTCGTCGAAGACGAACTTGAAGAGTGCCTGGCCGAGGCCGGGTTCAAGGGCAAGCGCGCCCGCTACGCCGGCCGATCCGCCTCCGCCTCCCCGGCGACCGGCCTTGCCAAGCGCCACGCCGCCGAGCAAGCGGCCTTGATAGCCGACGCGCTGGGGCATAGCAGCCGCAGCGCCGCCACGCAGAAAGCTTCGTAAGGGATACGCGATCCATGGCCACCGATGTGAAGGTTCCCGCACTGGGAGAGTCGATCACCGAAGGGACTCTGGCCCAGTGGCTGAAGAGGCCAGGCGAAACGGTCGCGGCCGACGAGCCGATCGCCAGCCTTGAGACCGACAAGGTGTCGGTCGAAGTTCCCTCGCCGGTGGCAGGCACCTTGGCGGAACAGCTGTTCCAGGAAGGCGACACGGTCGAGGTTGGCGCGGTCATCGCGCGGATCGGTGAGGCGGCTAGCGGTGCTGCCGCAACGGCGGCACCCGCCAAGGAAATCGCCGATGCTGCCACCAACCCGCCGGGGCCGGCCGAAACGCCATTACCGCGCCAGGATGTGCATGCGGCGAGCGCGGATCACGCCGACCTGACCCTGTCGCCCGCCGTCCGCCGCGCGGTGCTGGAGCACCATGTCGACCCGTCGAAGATCCACGGCACGGGCAAGGACGGTCGGCTGACCAAGGACGATGTGCTGGCTGCGGCCAAGGCCAAGGATAGCGCCCCTGCGGAGGCAGGGGCCCAGACTGAGGCGAATGCCTCGCCAGCCGCACCATCGAAGGCTGCTCCGCAGCCTGACTGGGTCCCTGCCTACGCAGGGGCGCAAGCGGGCGCTGGCGAACGCAAGGAGGAACGGGTCAAGATGACGCGGCTCCGCCAGACCATCGCCACCCGCCTCAAGGAAGCGCAGAACACCGCGGCGCTGCTCACCACCTACAACGACGTCGACATGTCGGCCGTGATCGACGCCCGCGCCCGCTACAAGGATTTGTTCGAGAAGAAGCATGGCATCCGCCTCGGCTTCATGGGCTTTTTCGTGAAGGCAGTGGCGCTCGCCGCGCGCGACGTGCCTGCGGTCAACGCCCGGATCGAAGGCGACGAGATCGTCTATTCCGACTTTCTCGACGTGTCGGTCGCCGTGTCGGCGCCCAAGGGGCTGGTCGTCCCGGTGATCCGCTCGGCCGACGCGATGAGCTTCGCCGAGATCGAGAAGTCGATCGCTGCCTTCGGCAAAAAGGCCAAGGACGGCACGCTGACCGCCGACGAAATGAAGGGCGGCACCTTCACCATTTCCAATGGCGGCGTGTTCGGCTCGTTGCTGTCGAGCCCGATCATCAACCCGCCGCAGTCGGCGGTGCTCGGCATGCATCGCATCGAGGAGCGGCCGGTGGTCCGCGACGGGCAGATCGTCGCCCGGCCGATGATGTACCTGGCGCTTTCCTACGACCATCGCCTGATCGACGGTCGTGAAGCGGTCACCTTCCTCGTCCGAGTCAAGGAGGCGATCGAGGATCCCACCAGGCTTTTGATTGATCTGTAACCGCGTCATTCCCGCGAAAGCGGGAATCCCGCTAATTGCACCCCATATTAGAAGCGGGATCCCCGCTTTCGCGGGGATGACGGAAGAGAATTATGGCTGACTTTGACTATGACCTTCTCGTAATCGGCTCCGGTCCCGGCGGCTATGTCGCCGCGATCCGCGCCGCGCAGCTGGGGCTCAAGACCGCCTGCGCGGAGGGGCGCGAGACGCTGGGCGGCACCTGCCTCAACGTCGGCTGCATTCCGTCCAAGGCGATGCTCCACGCCTCGGAATATTATGACGCCGCGGCCAATGGCGCCTTCGCCAAGCTGGGCATCAAGGTGAAGCCGGAGCTCGACCTCGACACGATGCACGGGCAGCGCAAGGACGCGGTCAAGGGGCTGACCGGCGGCATCGAGTTCCTGTTCAAGAAGAACAAGGTCGTATGGTTGAAGGGCTATGCCGCCTTCACCGGCGCCAACAGCGTCAAGGTCGGCGATCGCACCGTCACTGCGAAGAACATCGTCATCGCCACCGGTTCCTCGGTGACGCCGCTGCCCGGCGTCGATATCGACCAGAAGGTGGTGGTCGACAGCACCGGCGCGCTGGAGCTTCCCAGGGTCCCCGGGCATCTCGTGGTAATCGGCGGCGGCGTGATCGGGCTGGAACTTGGCTCCGTCTGGCGGCGGCTGGGCGCCAAGGTCACCTGCGTCGAGTTCCTCGAACAGATCCTGCCCGGCTTCGACGGTGACGTCCGCAAGGAAGCCAACAAGATCATGAAGAAGCAGGGGATCGAGTTCAAGCTCGGGACCAAGGTCACGGCGGCCACGGTCAAGGGCGGCAAGGCCACGCTGACGGTCGAGCCCGCCAAGGGGGGCGCGTCGGAAACGATCGAGGCCGACTGCGTGCTGGTATCGATTGGCCGCCGTCCCAACACCGACGGGCTCGGCCTCGACAAGATCGGCCTGCAGGTCGACAACCGGGGCCAGATCGAGACGGACCATGACTTCCGCACCGCCGTCTCGGGCATCTGGGCGATCGGTGACGTCATTCCCGGCCCGATGCTGGCCCACAAGGCCGAGGACGAGGGCATCGCGGTCGCCGAGAATATCGCCGGCCTTACCGGCATCGTGAACCACGATGTCATCCCGTCGGTGGTCTACACCATGCCCGAAATTGCCGGCGTCGGCCTCACCGAGGAGCAGGCCAAGGAAAAGGGCGAGGTCAAGGTCGGCAAGTTCCCGATGCTCGCCAACAGCCGCGCCAAGACCAACCATGAGCCGGACGGCTTCGTGAAGGTCATTGCCGACGCCAGGACGGACCGCGTGCTGGGCGTATGGTGCATCGCCTCAGTCGCGGGCACGATGATCGCCCAGGCGGCGCAGGCGATGGAATTCGGCGCAACGTCCGAGGACATCGCCTATACCTGCCACGCCCACCCGACCCATTCGGAGGCGTTGAAGGAAGCGGCGATGGCGGTGACCGGCAAGCCGATCCACATCTAACCACTGCTCCCCCAATGGGAAAATCAAGGTGCGCCGCCGTTTGCTTTTTGTGCGGTGCCGTAACGATTAACCCTAATCATATAAAAATCATGACGGACGGCTGGCGCCATGCTTAGTGAGCGCCAGCCGATTCGTTGCCGGCGGCCGGCAGTCAGGCGGTCGAGTTCACCGGGTGGACCTTCGAGCCGGCCGGTGACCAGGAGAATTGAATGGGGGCAATTCGTTCGCGGCTCCGCCGCTGGCATGTATGGCTTGGCTGGCTGGTCGGCCTTCCATTCTTGATCTGGACCGTCTCCGGCCTGGTGATGGTCGTCAAGCCCATCGAGGAAGTCAGGGGCGAGCATCTGGTCGCCAAGCCCGGGGCGATCAGTTTGGCGGGACCACTGGTCGCGCCGCAGGTCAAAGGCCGGCCGGTGCGTTCGATGTCGCTGGAGCAGCGCGCCGACGGGCCGCGCTGGAAGATAGGCTTTGCCGATGGGGAATGGCGCCTGGCCGACCCGGCGACGGGTAAGCTGTTGCCGCGCCTCGGTGCGACCGATGTCGCCAGGGAGCTAAGCGCACGCTACGTCGGCACGGCCAAGGTGGTCGAAGTCAGCCGCATCGATGCCAATGCTCCACCGCTCGAGCTGCGCCGCGCCATGAACGGCTGGCGGGTGCGGATGAGCGACGATACCCACTTCTATATCGATGGCGGTTCCGGCGAAATCGTCGCCAAGCGCACC
>DASTOV010000036.1:0-8695 GCA_035720125.1 Sphingomicrobium sp.
CGATAGGCTCCGACGTTGAGGAAGTGCATGCGCTGGGCCTCAAGAAATTTGTCGAAGAGGCAAAGCTGCTGTGGAACCTGTCGACGCCCACCCGCCATCCCAACATCGTCAGCGTGCGCAGCCTGTTTGAGGTTCATGGCACCGCCTACATGGTGATGGATTTCGAAGACGGGGTATCGCTGTCCAAGCTGCTGAAGGATGGCAGGCGGTTCAACGAGCGCAGCCTGTGGAACATCATCAAGCCGATATCCGAGGGTCTCGACCGCGCGCATCGCGTCGGAGTGCTCCACCGCGACATCAAGCCGCCGAACATCCTCATCACGGACGATAATCGGCCGGTCCTGATCGATTTCGGTTCCGCCCGGTTCGAAGCGGCGGAAGCAACCAGCACCTCCGTCACGTTCCACACGCCGCCGTACGCGGCGGTCGAGCAATATGTGAAGACCTATCCGCAAGGACCGTGGACCGACATCTACGCTCTTGCAGTGGTGCTCTTTGAATGCGTGACCGGAGAAAAGCCGCCTGAGGTCCTCGAGCGACTTCATGGCGGCATGGGCACGCCGCTGGCCGACGGACATTGGCCCGGGTTCAGCAAGAAGTTCCTGCAGGCGATCGACGCGGGAATGACCATCAAGCCGGCAGATCGTCCGCAATCGATCCATGAATGGCTCGACATGTTCGGCAAGAAGGATGTCGACGAACCGGTGGGCGAGGAGGATGTGGCGACACGCTTCTTTGCTCATGAGGTCACCGCCGATGCAATTCAGCCGGTGGCCCCGCCGGCTCCTGGCTATGAGCCTAAGGAGCTGGAGACCCAGGTGCCGTCCGACCCCAAGGAGGTGCAGTTCAAGCGGGCGGGCGAAGATACCGGTGCCTCGAACAAGAAGAAGAAGGGCAAGGAAGTCGTGGAAGACGCCGGGCCTGCGGTTGAGGAATCGGTGGCCACACCGGCGCCTCCGGGAGAAGGGACGGAGGCGCCCGCAGCGAAAGCCAAGAAGGCGCCTGAACCGGAAAAGCCGGCTCCTGCGGCCAAGAAGCCTGACAAGCAGGTTACGGCCCCTTGGTACCAGGACAAGCGCAAGGCGATGCTCGCCGGCGGAGGCGCGTTGGCGCTGCTTGCGGCGATCGGCGCCGGAACGATGATGTTCGGCAGCGGCGGCCTGGACGATTCGGACGCGGTACTTGAGATACCGGATCTGGATGCATCCGGTGCGATCCCGATTGAAGGACTGACTCAGCTTGCGGCCGCCGAGCGCGCGCTCGCCGAAGACGCCCGGGCCGCGGGTGCGCCTGCCACGGCGGTAAATGGTCTGGTGGCAGCCGGCGAACAGCTGAACACCCAGCTCGCCGGATTGCAGGAAATCGCAAACGACCCGGCGCAGGCTGACGCTGCGACGGGGCGCGTCGATGAAATGAAGCGTACGGCCACTTCGGCCAATGTGGCGTTCGCGACGGCGTTGCTGCGCGACGCTGACGCTCGAGTGCAAAGCCTTCCCAGGGGCGCCCAGTCGGCGGCGGTCACCAGCACCCTTGCGGACCTGCGCACGTCGGTCGAGGCGTCCGCCAGTCTGACCGATCCGGTCCAGTCGCTAACCGCGGCGCGCGACGCCCTCGCCAAATCGCAGGCGTTCGGTGCTGCCATCAGCGCTGCCTACAGCGCACAGGCGGCCAGCAAGCGACAAGCCGACCAACAGCCACAGGCGCCGAGAAGCGCCACCGTCACCGCGACCACGGAAACCACGGCCGCCCCTGCCCCGGCGGCGACGGCCGCTCCCGCAACTACCACCAGCAGCGCCAGTTCGGAGGGTGTTTCAGGGTCGAAGCGGGCCCAGCTCTCGTCGATCGTTGGCAGCGGACGCAGCATGGCGAAGGAAGTCATCCGCATGGGCAGCGGTGGCACGGATACGCAAAAGGAAAATGCGCGGCTCGCCAGGAATTACGACAAGTATCTGGCGAATGTGGCTGACTCGGCGCGCGGGGCGAACACCGATCGTGAATTCGACGAGCTGATCAAGAAGGCCAACCAGACCAAGGCCTATATCGTGTTCCTGCACAAGCAGTCGTCGCAAGGAAACTGACGCAACCCATTCGGTCGGCGAGCCCAGTTGGTCAGGCTTGGATCAGCGCGCCACGCGGATTTCTGGCGGGCTGTCGTCGCGGCCAAGGCCGGCGAGGTCGCCCTGCTGCTCCATCTCGGCACGCGAACGGACCTCATGCTCGAACAGGACATTGCCCACCCGGAGCACCGATCCGACCGCGAGGATGGCGCTGCGATCGATCCGGTCATTGTCGATGTAGGTGCCATTGGTCGAATTCAGGTCGGAAACCCGCAGCTGGTCGGCAGCCAATTCGACGAGGCAATGCGCTCTTGAAACCGCCATCCCGGAAACGATGACGTCAGACGGCGGGGATCGACCGATACTGAGGCCCGCGGGGGTCACGACATATCGCGTCTCATCGCCGTCAAGCCGCAGCAGGCAATGAACCGTATCGCCTTCCTGGCGCCGGAATTCGTCGGACCGTTGATAGAATTCGGCCCGTTCGATTTCCGAGGAGGTAGGCTTGGCCAACTCCGATTCCTGCGCCTTGCTCAGGCGATCGAGCGCGCGCATCAGCCCGTCGGCATCGGTTGCGTCGACGGTTTGCGGGGAAGGGGGCGATGGAGCAGGCTCGGGCTGCGCCATCTCAGACCCCGAGGTTTGTTCCACAACGGCCGGAACCGCCGGCGCCGTTTCCTTTCCGGAATCGATCAGCCGCCGCAAATCGCGGACCAGGGTTTGCCAGCTGGGGTCGGACGTATCCCCCGTCCACTCGGCCAGTTCCGCGGCATGGGTCAATTCGAAGATTATCGGGCGATTGCAGGCCTCGATCATGATCGGAACCAGCTTGTTGACCCGGTCCGCCAGCGTCGCCTCGGCCCTTACCCATCGCGAGGCAACCGACCGGGGCGACCACAGCACCACTACCGCCTTAGCCGCCCGGAGCTCCTTCTCGATGACCTCGTCAAAGGTTTCGCCCGAGTGCAGTTGGGCATCCCACCACACGCTGAATCCTTCACGCGCGAAACATTCGGCGAAATTGCGGGCGATCGGCCGTTCTTCCCGGCAGTAAGAAATGAAGATGTCATGCCCTGACACGCAATTCCCCCGATTGAAGCTTGTCTCGTCGAACCCGTTTCCCGGCCATTAAACAACACCGGCTGCTCGCCCTTGTGACGAAGCGCCTTTCCATCCGACTCGAATCTTGCGCATTTATAGTCTGTTAACCAGCCTCGAATGTCGAGAACAAACTGGGTCCCGACATCGTGCCGTGACTGCACATGTTGCTCCAAACTGGGACGGGTCAGCCGCCGCTAACCAGGCGATAGAGGATACGAACGCCATAGTTCTTGGCCAGGTCCATTTGCCCGACATATTCGAAATTATAGTTGTTCCGGTCGGATTCGATCATTGCCGCGAAGGGCTGGGTGGTGAAGATCGCGCCGACCGGCACCCGTGGCTCGATACGAGCGGCAACCGTCACTTCGGTCCCGTAGAATGTCCGCGCACCCTGCACCGCATCGAAATGCTCGAAGATCGGCCCGTGGTGCAGGCTGATGCGCATGCCGTCTTCCGCTGGAAGGCCGATTTCCTGCAATAGCTTGGGATTGAGCTCCGATTGAATCTCCAGCGCGATCCTGGCCGCTTCCTCAGGGGTGGCGATCACGACGAAGACGGCGTCGCCCCAGCTGTTGCGGCAAAGGACGGAGTCGGAATGGCGGTCGAGAACTTTTGCGATCCGGCCCATGACGACTTCGAGGAACTGCGACAGATGCTCTTCGTCCAGCCGCGAAAATCCGGCGAAGTCGGCGAACAGCATCGACCTTAGCGCCCAGCGGGGCCGCTTTTCCGGATCGCTGAGGGCGACAAAATCAAGCGGCGGACGCTCTTTCGGAATGGGAACGATATGAGTCGTCCCACCCTGGCGAGCCCATTCCGCGCAATCAGCAGCAGTTCCCGCCACCCCATTGGGTGGCTTGCCGTCCCACACGGCGAGTTGAAATGCTTCGGTCTGCATGATCTCGGCACGCAGCCGCGCCAGGCCCATCACCAGCTTTGAACAATAGGCGAACAGCTCGTCGTCATCGACATTCTGGATTTGTGTCGCAAAGGTGACCGACGCCGCCGCGTCCCGGGCGCGAATATAGCGGGGTTCCCAATCCGGCCCGCCGAGGCACACCGAAGTCCTGAGGAAATCCTCTTCCGCAAACGGCATCACGGCGTGGAGCTCGCCGCCCCGCGCCAATATGGCTTCCGCAATCAGGATGTCGGCGCCGCACGCAAGAGGGCCATATGCAATCAGCGCCTCGGTTTGGTCGAGGATTGCGTCGATAGCCTCGGCAAGCTGCCCTTCGACTTCCCAGCCGGCCCTGAACATGTGGCCGCAGAAATGGATGACCGGGGATGGCCGGATCGAGGCCAGCAAGGCCTGGCGCCGATCGCCAGGGATTTCGAAGCATTTGGTGATCAATGCCACCTGGCGGGCGGTTGACGCGATCATCCCGGGCGAGGCGTCCGGGCGGCCCCTGGCGGCGGCGAACAATGCGATCGCCTGGTCGACCTCGCCGCGGACCAGCATCGCCTCGGCACCCGAAGCGGCGGCATAATAGTCCCTCGGCTCGGCGACGTCAGGGCGTTCGCCGATTGCCATGGCTAGTCGCCTGGCCGTCGCGGTGTCGCCCGCCAGCAAGGAAGTCGTCGCGGCGTTGATGCCGGAAAAATAGCCGTCCGACAGATGATGCGCCCTCTGATAGGCCTGGCTCGATTGCCGGAACAGCTGGACCTGTTTCGGGCCGGTGGCGCGAACCGCAAGATCCTTGAACAGGCGCCCCTTGAGCGCGACGGCATCCTCCGTGCCGATCTCCTCGACGCGATTGCGCTCGTAGATCCGCAATGCTGCATTGGGATCGCCCAGCCGTGCCATCGCCAGCGCCTGGAGATAGCGCGCATCGGGATCATCAGGATATTGCTCGACCGCCGATCGCGTTCGCTCGAACAGGGCGAACATGTCGCCGCTTCCCAGCGCATCGTCGAATTTCTGGCGAATCTTGGGGTCGATCAGATTCATGGCCGGGAAGTTTCCGTTGCCAGCCGGCCGGCCATGGTCAGCGTCCCATGGTCAGCGATAGGCGTGCGGACAGGGATGAGCCATCCATGAGACGACAATGGCGCGGCTCACCGATGTCCGCAATGGGTCGAATGACGCCGCCTAGAATCCCAGGCTTGCCGAGAGGCGGATGTCGCGCCCGGCAAGCGGGGCGTAATCCTTGAGCAGGCTGGAATGGCGCCGCGCGACCACGTCGAAGATGTTGTTGGCGGCGATGCCCAGCGTCAGATCCTTGCCCTCGAGCGGCTTCCAGTCGAGCGAGGCGTTGACCAGCGTGTAGGCTCCGGTCTCCGTCTCCAGCGGCGCGTTGCGGTTCTGGCGGAAGGCATGCTCGACCTCCAGCCGGCCTTCGACCGGGCCGCCGTTGGCGCTGATTCCGCCCAGGATACGGAAAGGCGGGATCTGCGGCGCGGGGCCGAAATCCTTGACCTTGGCATGCACATAGTCGGCGATGACATCGCCATCCCAGTGGATGCCCAGCGCATCGCCCAGCTCCGCGTTGGCCTCCACCTCGAAGCCATAATAATCGGCCTTGCCCTGGAGGTATTGGAAGACCGGCAAGTCATCCTCGATCTCCCCGGTCGGCGCCTGGAAGATGAAGTTGGAGAAGTGGCTGTAATAGGCGGTCGCGGTCAGGCGCACCGGGCCTTGGGTGCGGCGCAGGCTGGCCTCGATGCCAATGCTCTTTTCCGGGTCGAGATCGGGATCGCCGACCTCGAACGCCTGGGTCCCGGCATGGGGTCCGTTGGCGAACAGCTCCTCGACCGATGGCGCTCGCGCGCTGCGCGACAGGGTCAGGCCGGCCCGCCAGCCGGGTGCGACATCATAGGCCCCACCGGCGGATGCCGAGAAAGTCGTGAAATCGCGGCTCAGCGCCGGCGTGCCCAGGTCCGCATCCTCCTCGGCCTTGGCTTTGCTGTACTCGATGCGGAATCCGCCTTCCAGCCGCAGCGGTCCCCTGACCAGGCTCTGCATGGTGAACAGCCCCGCCTGCTTCTGCCGGCTTTCGGGCAGGAATTTTTCCTCGCCGTCGATGAACACCTTGCGGTTGAAATATTGGATGCCGCTGGTGCCGCCCCAGCCATTCTGTTCAGTCTGGACGATCTCGGCCCGGCCCTCGCCGCCCTTGGTGTTGAAGGTCGAGGCGATCTCGCCCGTATCCTCGACCTCGTGGTGGCGGTATTTGGCATAGCCGCCGCGGAAGCGGACCTGGCTGAAGAAGCCCGACAGCGGTATTTCGGCGCGCGCGTCATATCGCGTCTGCTTGACGTCGATCGTCGGGGCTTCGGCCTCGACATCCGGATCGAGCGAGAAGCGGATCGGCACGCCGTACAGCGCGTCGTGGCGGGTGACCGACACGCCGACGTTTAGCTGCCCGTCAACATAGGCGAGACCACCCGCCAGCTCCCATGCCTTGGCGGCGGTGTTGGGCAGCTCGGCCTTGAGGTCGGCCAGCTCCTGGATCTCGGGGAACGGGCTGGCGGCCGCCTCCTCACGCAGCTCTGTAGTGAGGATGTGACCGCCAGTCCGCAAATCGTCGCTCTTCGACCAGTTGCCGTCGGCATGAACGACGAAATGGGGTGCGATCTCGCCGTCGATCGACAGATTGATCGAGCGTTCCTCGGCCGCGCTGCCATATTCGATGAGGCTGTTGACGTCGAAACCATCCTCCGGCTCGGAGCGCGGGATGCGCCGGTCGATGACGTTCACCACTCCGCCGATGGCCGACGAACCATAGACAAGCGCCGCGGGTCCGCGCAGCACTTCGATCCGCTCGGCGGTCAGCGGGTTGATCGCGACCGCATGGTCGGGGCTGGAGGCGGATACGTCGAAGCTGCCGATGCCGTCGGTCAGGACGCGAATGCGGTCGCCGCCAAGGCCGCGCAGGATCGGGCGCGATGCGGTCGGGCCGAAGCTGGAGGCAGTAACGCCCGGCTGGCGCGCCAGCGTTTCGCCGAGGCTCGGGCGAAGCTCCTTGGCCAACTCCTCGCCGTCCAGCACCGACAGGCCGCCGAGCACATCGCCTGCCTTCATGCGAATGCCGGTGACGACGATCTCGTCCTCATGGTCATGGTGGTCGTCGGCCGGCGCGGTGGTGGCGGGGACCTGCGTCGCCTCGGCCTGGGCGAGGGCCGGCGCCGGGAGCAGGGCAATCGAAAGGGCGAGCAAGGAGGCCGAGCGTGTCATCTTCATCCTGTGGCTGAATTCCTGCCTCTTCTTATGCAGGATGTTACAACATCGCAAATGATATGGCGTTCCTTCGTCGTCCCTCGATGGCTGTTCGTCGAAGCGGCCGTCTTGCGTGTCCCGGGCAACGCGCTAGGCACGCGATCATGTTCATGACCCATCTCGACTGCTCGCTGACCGGCGAGCGATACGACGCCGACAAGCTCCAGAATCTGTCGAAAGCCGGAAAGCCGCTGCTGGCGCGTTACGACCTCGACGAGGTCGCGGCACGGCTGACCCGCGACGAGCTGGCATCCCGGCCGGCCGGGATGTGGAAATGGCGCGAGCTGCTGCCACTTCCCGGCGGCGCCGATCCGGTGAGCCTGGGTGAGCCCGAAACCCCGCTGATCCCGCTCGATCGCGTCGGCCTCCGGCACGGTGTCCGCGCTCCGATCGTCAAGGACGAAGGCCGTCTGCCGACCGGCTCGTTCAAGGCACGCGGCATGGCGGCCGCGGTCAGCATGGCGAAGTATTTCGGGGTGGAGCGGATCGCGCTGCCGACCAACGGCAATGCCGGTGCTGCGCTCGCCGCCTACGCCGCACGGGCCGGGATGCAATCGCTGGTGATCTGCCCGGCCGAAACGCCCAAGATCAATGTGCGCGAAACCGCCGCTTATGGCGCCGAGGTGATCGTCGCCGACGGCCAGATCGACGAATGCGGACGCATCGTTGGCGAGGGCGCGGCAGAGGGCCGCTGGTTTGACTGCTCGACCCTGAAGGAGCCCTATCGCCTCGAAGGCAAGAAAGTGATGGGGCTGGAGCTGGCCGAGCAGTTCGGCTGGGAGTTGCCCGATGTCATCTTCTATCCGACCGGCGGCGGCACGGGCCTGATCGGCATGTGGAAGGGGTTCGACGAGCTGGAAAAGATCGGCCTGATCGGCTCGAAACGCCCGCGGATGATCGCGGTCCAGGCGGCCGGCTGCGCGCCGATGGTCCGCGCCTGGGAGAATGGCGACGAGTTCGCCGAGCGCTGGGAAGGGGCGGCGACCATGGCCACCGGCATCCGCGTGCCCAAGGCGGTCGGCGACTTCCTGATCCTGCGGGCGGTCCGGCAAAGCGGTGGGGCGGCGATTGCGGTCGAGGAAGAGGCGATCGCGGAAGCAGTCGACGATGCCGCCCGGCTCGACGGCATGCTGCTTTGCCCCGAAGGCGGTGCGGTGCTGGCCGCCTGGCGACAGGCGCTGGAGCGCGGCCTGGTCGGGGGAGACGAACGGGCACTGCTGTTCAACTGCGCCAACGGCAACAAATATCCGCTGCCCGACCGCGCGCGACGGATGAGCCTCAAGGAAATGGACGCCGGCTCGTTGTGACCGTCATTGCGAGG
>DASTOV010000037.1:0-12090 GCA_035720125.1 Sphingomicrobium sp.
ATGCGACCCGCGACCCGTTCGGCATCGGCGGCGACTTCACGACCGCACCGGAAATCCATCAGATGTTCGGCGAGATGGTGGGTGCCGCATTGGCCGATGTCTGGCAGCGCGCCGGGAGACCCGCAGACGCCATCTATGCAGAGTTGGGCCCTGGCCGGGGAACTTTGGCGAATGATGCGCTGCGCGTCCTTCGCCGCGCCGGCTTTGCAGGGGAGATACATCTGGTCGAAGCCAGCCCAACCCTACGCGAATCTCAGGCCAAGCTGCTGCCCGAAGCCTGCTTCCACGATTCCCTGGACAGCTTGCCCAAGGCACCATTGCTGCTTGTCGCCAACGAATTCTTCGATGCGCTGCCGGTGCAACAGTTCGTGGGAGGTCAGGAACGACATGTCATGCTTGCGGCCGGTGGGCTCGCGTTCGACCGCGATGGGGACGTCGTCGAACGCTCTCCTGCCAGGGAGGCGGCGGCGGAAGCCTTGGCTGTGCGGCTGGCAGCCGACGGCGGGGCGGCCATCGTCATCGATTATGGCTACGCCGGGGATGAGCGAGGCAACACGCTCCAGGCCGTTCGCGGGCATCGATTTGCCTATGTCCTGGACCATCCCGGCGAGCAGGACCTGACCGCTCATGTCGATTTTACAGCACTTGCCATGGCCGCTCGTCGGGGCGGAGCAAAGGTCAGCCGCCCGGTTGGCCAGGGCATCTGGCTCGAAACGCTGGGAATCGGCGTTCGCGCCATGGCCTTGGCGGCCAAGAATCCAGCGGATACGGAAGGAATATCGGCGGCCCGGCGGCGGCTGTGCAACGAGGATGAAATGGGGCGTCTTTTCAAGGTAATCGCACTGACCGGCCGGGGCTGGCCCGATGTGGCGGGGCTGGAGTCATGACCCTAACCTATCGCAATGCGACCTCCGCCGACGCCGATCCTCTGGCGGCGCTTGGCGCGCAGACGTTCATCGACACGTTCGGCCATCTCTATCAGCCGAGCGATCTTGAGATCTTCCTGCAGAACCATTCACCGGCCAATTGGGAAAAGGAACTCAAGGACCCGGCCTTCGAGGTACGCCTTGCCGAGCTTGGCGGAAGACTGGTTGGTTATGTGAAGCTTGGGCCACCACACCTGCCATTCGAGCCGCGCGGCGAAGCGGCCGAGCTGCGCCAGCTTTACGTGGTCGAGGAGGTGAAGGGGCAGGGCGTCGCAAATGAATTGATGCAATGGGCAATCGAGCGTGCCCGCGACCGGGGCGCTGACTTCCTTTACTTGTCGGTGTTTACCGACAACCATCGCGCTCGCCGCTTCTACGAGAAATATGATTTCGAGCCGGAAGGTACTTACGCCTTCATGGTCGGAACTCATGCCGACGAGGATGTTGTGATGAGGCTCAAGCTTTGAGCCTGGACATCGTCCGTTCGGGCCTGCTCGACGCTGTCCCGCACGGATTCCTGGGACGAAGGGGCGGAGTTTCCAGGGGGCCCGCGGCTGGGCTCAATTGCGGGCTAGGCAGCGGTGACGATCCACAAGCAGTCGAGACCAATCGCCGGCTGGCGGCCGATGCAATTCTCCCCGATGCGCCATTGGCCAGCGTCTATCAGATCCATTCGCCGACGGCGGTCATCGTCACCGACGCCGTGCCGCACGCGGAGCGGCCTCGGGCTGACGCCCTCGTTACCGATCGGCCGGGCTTGCTCTTGGGCATTGTCACCGCCGACTGCGCGCCGGTGCTTCTTGCCGACGCCGAGGCCGGCGTTGTCGGCGCGGTGCATGCCGGCTGGCGCGGCGCGACCTCGGGAGTAACCGATCAGGCCATCGCGGCGATGATCTCGCTGGGGGCCAGGGTTGAACGGATCGCGGCGGCGATCGGGCCCTGCATTGCCAGGGCCAGCTATGAGGTCGACCATGCCTTCGCCGAGCGATTGCTGGCCGATGATCCCGGCAATGAGCGCTTCCTGTCCGACGGGCCGTCGGGGAAGCCGCATTTCGACCTGGAAGCCTATATTGCCGCGCGGCTGTCGGCGGCAGGTGTCAGGCGGATCGAGGCGATGGGTCTGGATACCTACGCGCTGGAGGATCGCTACTATAGCTATCGGCGCGCTACCCACCGCATTGAGCCCACTTATGGGAGGCAGCTGAGTTTGATTGGGCTGGCCCGCTAGCGCACGGCATGCCCAGGGGCTAAGGCGCCGGCGCAAGGAGATTCCAATTGACGACAAGCCGCCGCCCCAAGGACGTCGAAACCCATATCGGCAACCACAAGCTGGACGCGTCAACGCTGATGATGGGGTACGGCTATGACCCGGCGCTCAGCGAAGGGGCATTGAAGCCGCCGATCTTCCTCACCTCGACCTTCGTGTTCGAGACCGCGGCGGACGGCAAGCGCTTCTTTGAAGGCATCACCAACAAATTCGGCTCGGGCGGCAAGGCCGAAGGCCTCGTCTATTCCAGGTTCAACGGGCCGAACGCGGAAATCCTCGAGGATCGGCTCAAGATCTGGGAAGACGCGGAGGCGGCGCTGACCTTCTCCAGCGGCATGACCGCCATCGCCACCCTGCTGCTGGCCTTCGTTCGCCCCGGCGACGTCGTCGTCCACTCCGGGCCGCTTTACGCCGCGACGGAATCCATCATCGACAAGATTCTGCCCCAGTTCGGCGTCCACTATATCGATTTTCCAGCCGGCGCGACGCGCGAGGAACTGGACGAGGTCATGGCCCGCGCCAAGGCGAAGGGCCGCGTGGCGATGATCTACCTGGAAAGCCCCGCCAACCCGACCAATGCGCTGGTCGATGTGGAGGCGGTCGCGGGCGCGCGCGCGGCCGCGTTCGGGGACCAGGCCGAGCTGCCGCCGATCGCCATCGACAACACGTTCCTGGGCCCATTGTGGGCGAAGCCGCTGAACGATGGCGCCGACATCAGCGTCTACAGCCTGACCAAATATGCCGGCGGCCATAGCGACCTCGTCGCCGGCGGCCTCGTCGGCAAGCAGGCGCTGCTCGACAAGGTCCGGCTGATGCGCAACACCATGGGCGGCATCTGCGATCCCAACACCGCCTGGATGCTGATGCGCAGCCTGGAAACACTCGAACTGCGCATGACCCGCGCCGGCGAAAGCGCGGAGCTGGTCTGCGAGTATTTGCGCGACCATCCCAAGGTTGAGAAGGTCGGATATCTGGGCTTCCTCGAGCCCGGATCGCGGCAGGAAGACATTTACAAGCGACACTGCACCGGGGCTGGATCGACCTTCTCGCTTTACCTGAAGGGCGGGGAGCGGGAGGCATTCGCCTTCCTCGATTCGCTCAAGATCGCCAAGCTGGCGGTCAGCCTGGGCGGGACCGAAACACTGGCCTCGGCTCCGGCGGCCATGACCCATTTGTCGGTGCCCGACGAACGCAAGGCGGCACTCGGAATCAGCGACAATCTGGTGCGCATCTCCATCGGCGTCGAAAAGGCGGAAGATTTGATCGCCGATTTCGAGAATGCGCTAAGGGCGGTGTGAGCCGCCGAGCGCGGCGCGGTTGAAGCCGGTCGCCACCGTTCCTGCGGAATGATGCCAGCTCGATCGCCGACGCGCCCGCCGACGATCGCGAACGCTTCGTTAACGTCACTAAAGTCTCAAGGTGAGGCGCCTTTTCATGCCTCCGGTGTGACGTAAGGCGATTTCAGTTTCCGACAATGAGAAAGAGCGGCTTTTCTCTCGCATATCGGCATGGCTGTAGGACAGGATTTTCTGGTTTCGGCTAGTGGCAGGAATGGGTGGAAAGCGGTCATTAGCGAACGATCCTCCGTGAGCGTTTCTCGGCTCGGAGGTCTTTCTCACGTTGCTTTACGCGGTCCCAGTATGCCTTGTGGCGCTTCAACCAGAACCAGCTAACCATGCCGAACGGGATTGGCACCCACATAGCGGCAAACAACAACCATGCATCCCATGAGCCGCGCAAAAGGACGGGGCTGCACCCATAGGTGAGCGCCATTTGACCCAACGCGCGGGTGCGTCTGCTTCCTTGGGGGACCTCTCCGATGCAACTTTGCAACGACGGGTCGAACGCAGCGATAAGCATAGCAGAGAAAGCGACGGCAAAAGCGGCGGCAAGGGGCCACCACCGCCTTGGGGAGAGGCCCCGACTGCTCCTAATCTCCCGTTCTTCGTCAGTTAGCCGCTTCACTCCGTTAGCGTCTCACGACATCCTAATGACCGCAATGGGTCGAAAGCTGCCATTGGCTTCAGCCCCAATCTTCCTGCTTCCAACCCCGCTCCGCCGCGAGGCGCTTCAGCCGGTCGTGCGGGTTCACCGCAACGGCCTCGTCGGCCCATTCGAACACCGGCGCGTCGCTGGCGTGGTCGGAATAGAAGCGGACATGGCCGCGCTCCAGCCCGCTGGCGGCAAGCCAGTCGGTGACCATCTTCAGCTTGGCCGGCCCGTAGCAATTCTCGCCGTCGATCTTGGCATGAACCTGGCTGTCGAGCCCCAGGATGGAGTTGGTGCCGATGCAGTCGTCGAACCCCAGCCGCTCGGCGATCTCGCGGGCGTAGAAGCGGTAGCTGGCGGTGGCCATGACCAGGCGCCGCCCATCCGCCTTGTCGCGGGCGATGGCGTCGCGCGCTCCGGGCCGCACATTGTTCGCCAGCACCGCCTCCGCGAAGCTGTCGACCAGCGGCTTGAGCTCATGCGGATGGCGCCGGTGGCCCAGCAGCAGGCGGTGGTTGATTTCCTTCAGCCGGCCGCGGTCGATCGCCTTCAGGACATAGGCCAGCATCGAACCGACGACGAACGGTAGCAGCAGCAGCCGCCACGGCGCCCGCCTAAGCGCGCAATGCAACAGGAACGGGGTATAAGTTGCCCGCCGCGTGACCGTCCGGTCCATGTCATAGATGGCGAAATCGGTCACGCCTGCCCTTCGAGAATGGCAGTGACAAGCTCATGATCCGCGGGCTTGTCGACATCCACCGCTGCCAGCGGGTCGGCCAGCTCAACCTTGCGAATGACAAGCCCCAGTCGCTTTCCCACGCTGTCCAGCGTCTCATCGATCGTCCGCAACCGGAGAATCGCGCCGATCAGCGAGACCGGCCCCAGCGCCGCGATCATCCGCCAGCCTTTCTTGCGGTCCTGTTCGACCGATCGCCAAAGCGCGACCGCCCTGGCGGCGGCAGGACTGCCAAAGGCGAACAGGTTGGCGCCGGAAAAGGCGCCGCCGCGGAACCTCAGCCAGGTGCGCCTGGTGGCTGGCAGCCGTTTCATCAGCGAGCGCCGTTCGACGACGCCGATGGCCAGCTCCGCTCCGTCCGCCTGCCGGCAGAAATCCGCGATCATCGACGGGCTGAGCAAGGCGTGGTCGGCGGTTGTCACGATCAAGGGATACTGCGTTGCCGGGTCAGCCAGGACATCGTCCAGCGTTGCTGCAATGGTTGCTCCCGACACTTCGACGCCAAGCCGGGAATCGCTCGGCAGGACCTCGGAGATACGATCGGGCTGTTGCGTCAAAACTCGCACCATCGCGATGCTTGGCGAATCCAGCAGCGCCCGTACCGGCCGCCCCACCATCGGGACGCCGCCAACGGGGATCAGCGCCTTGAGGTCGGTGCCATGCTGTGCCGCAAATGGGTCTGCACCCGGCCGCGAGCCGGCCAGGACGATCGCGGTCCAGCTCATCCGAGCCAGCTGGCGACCGGCCGCCCGCGGTCCGCCCGGGCATTGGCCTGGGCCAGCCGCACCGCATGGAAGATCAGCGACAGGAGGGTCCACAGGGCGACCAGCTCGATGCCGAGATCGGGCAGGCCCAGCGCGAGGCAAAGCACCAGGATCACCATATTGGGATTGCGCCGGGCCGTAATCAGGCGAAAGCGGCTGTCGACCTGCTGCCAGACATGGATGTGCATCCCGTATCGGCGCATGAACAGGCCTTCGATGACCCGCTGGACGATATAGCCGAATATAATCGCGCCAACCACCAGCAGTTCGTAGACGGGTTCGAGCGGCCGGCCATAGGCCCCAAGCCCTTCCGCCCAGGCCCACCACCAGAAGGGCGGATGGATAAGGTCGACGCCGTGGTCGAAGATATTGCCCCATTTCGACGACTGGCCGGTGCACCGCGCCAGCTTTCCATCGACCGTGTCGAGCACCATGAAGGCGAAGCCGGCGGCAATTCCGGTCCAGTACCAGCCATTCCAGAACAGGAAGAATGCCGCGACGCACAGCAACGCGCCGATGCCCGTGACCATGTTGGGGGTCATTCCGGCGCGGGCAGCCCAGCGGGTGAGGTGGAAGGCAAGGTCGCGCCAGAGGTAGAGCGTCAGCAGGTCGGTGACGCCCTTGTAACTGGCGTCATAGGCCGCGCGCTCGGCCGCATCGCTGCTCGTCGGGTCGAGCCGCATGACGAATGGACGATCGCGCTTGCGAAGCTTCCGATAGCTGAAATCGGCCGTATCCGCGTCGATCCGCTCGAGCGTTCCGCCCTCATGACGTGCGCCAGACAGCATCGACGCGAGCAGTGCGTTGGGATCGCCGCCGGCCGGGACATGGGCCAGGACCGGATGGCCTTGCTTGGTCAGGACGGATCCCGGTGCTTCGGCAAGGACAACCAGCCACTCCGGGTCCCAGGTCCATTCGACATCGGCATAGATGGTGGATCGCCCCGGCTGAGCCTCGCTGGCGGGTTCCGCCCCTGCCTTGATCGCCAGGGCGCGGGCGCGCTGAGCGGCATCCATGCCGAATGACCGGGTCGGATTATCCCCTACCGTGACGAATATCGGCTTGGCTTCTTCAACGCTCGTCATTGGGGATGCGCTATAGGCCATGAACAGCGGCAACAAAGTGGCAAGTCGCTCCCGGGCTTGCCGCTAAGGGCGATTTCGCGCAGGTTCCCAGCCCATGACGGCTCCGTCGACCACCGCCGACGCCAGTCCCGACGCTCGGGTGTATCGCTGCGTCGGGTCGATTACCATCTCGCGCGCCGCTTCGACGCAACGCGAAATTGATGCAATGCCCGACCCCGTAATTCTCGACCTCAGCGGGGTCGAAAAGATGGACACGGTCGGCGCATGGGTCATCTACCGGGCGGTCCGGGACCGCGGCGCCAGGGTCGTTGGCGCCAAGGGCGACGTCGCGGCGTTGATCGAGCGAATCCCTGAATACGACCGGCCCGTCCAGATCCGGCCCGAAGAAACTCCCGGTCACCTCAGGGTGTTGGCGGAGCTTGGGGGATGGGTAGCAGAAGCGGGCAGGACGCTTGTCGGCCTGGTAAATTTTCTCGGCGCGGTGCTGATCGGTTTCTTCGACGTCATGCGCCATCCCCGGCGCTTCCGTTTGAACGCGGTCATCCAGAGGTTTGACCTGGTCGGCGTACGGGCACTTGGCATCATCGGACTGATGAGCTTCTTGATTGGCATCGTCGTTGGCCAGCAGGGCGCGGTCCAGCTCGAACAGTTCGGTGCGGAGGTTTATACGATCAACCTCATCGGCCGGATCACCGTGCGAGAGCTCGGCACGCTGATGACCGCGATCATGGTCGCCGGCCGCTCCGGCTCGGCTTTCGCCGCGCAGATCGGCACGATGAAGATCACCGAAGAGGTCGATGCAATGCGCACCATCGGCGTTTCGCCGATCGAAGCGCTGGTCGTGCCTCGGATGCTGGCGGCGGTGATCATGATGCCGCTCCTGGCCTTTTATGCCATGATCATGTCGCTACTGGGTGGCGGCATTTACGTCTGGGCCGACCTTGGCATTCCGCCGCTGACCTATATCCAGCGGCTACAGGAGGTTGTGCCGATCAGGGATCTTTGGGTCGGCCTGATCAAGGCGCCGGTGTTCGGTTTCATCATTGCGCTGGCGGGTTGCTTCCAGGGCATGCTGGTCCAGGGCAATTCGGAAGATGTCGGCACGCGCACTACTGCGGCCGTGGTTCAGGCGATCTTCCTGGTGATCATCCTCGATGCCGTGTTCGCCGTGTTCTTTTCTCAGATCGGCTGGGCATGAGCGACGGCGACACGATCATCACCATCCGAGGCCTCAGGAACAGCTTCGGAGATCAGGTCATTCACGAACATCTGAACCTCGATGTTCGGCGCGGCGAGATACTCGGGGTCGTCGGAGGCTCGGGCACGGGCAAGTCGGTGCTGATGCGGTCGATCATCGGCCTCCAGGTCCCCGACGAGGGCGACATCCAGGTGCTCGGCGAGAATATGATCGGTCGCGAAGAGGATGAAGCCAAGAACATCCGGAGGCGCTGGGGGGTCCTGTTCCAGAACGGCGCCCTGTTTTCAACGCTGACGGTAGCCGAGAATGTCGAGGTGCCGATCCGGGAATATTTTCCGTTCATCAAGGCGCCGCTGCTTGACGAAATTGCCTGTTACAAGATCGCCATGTCCGGCCTTCCGGCAAACGCGGGACCAAAATTCCCGTCCGAATTGTCGGGCGGCATGAGGAAACGCGCGGGCCTTGCGAGGGCCCTGGCACTCGATCCCGAACTCTTGTTCCTGGACGAGCCGACCGCAGGGCTCGACCCGATCGGCGCTGCTGCGTTCGACGAGCTGATCCTTGCCCTGCAAAAACGGCTCGAGCTGACGGTCTTTCTGATAACTCACGATCTCGACACGTTGTGGGCGATCTGCGACCGCGTCGCGGTGCTCGCGGACAAACAGGTGGTTGCCGTCGGAACGATTGAAGAATTGCTCGCCTTGGACCATCCTTGGATTCAAGAATATTTTAACGGACCTCGGGGGCGCGCCGCCTCCGCTGGGTCAAGGGGGCATTAGGGCCGATGGAAACGCGTTCGAACTACGTTCTTGTCGGCAGCGTCACCCTGGCCCTCCTGGTCGGCCTGCTGATCTTCATCGTCTGGCTGGCCGGCCTGTCGAACCAGGCCACCAAATGCTTCGATATTTATTTCGCGCAGGGCGTGGGTGGGCTCAACAAGGGTTCCTCGGTCAATTACCAGGGCGTTCCCGTGGGCCAGATCGAAAAGATCAGCCTTCTCAAGGACCGGCCTGAATTCGTCTGGGTGCGCGTCCAGGTCGATGCGGAGACTCCGATTCTTCAGGGTACAACTGCCCAGATCAAGGGTGTCGGCTTCACCGGCGTCAGTGAAATTGCCCTGGAAGGCGCGATGCAGGGAAGGCAGCCGCTGACGCAGGTCGGGCCGCAGGGCTGCCCTGTCATTCCAGCCAGCTCCGGAGGACTTGGCGCGCTGCTGAATTCCGCGCCGGAGCTGATCGATCGCATCCAGCGACTGACCGAGCGGCTGACCGAACTGCTCAGCGATCGCAACCAGAATGCCATTTCCGACATCCTGGAGAATGTCGAAAAGACGACCGATGTGCTCGCCGCGCGGGCACCCGACCTTGCCGATGCCATTGCAGACGCCCGCATCGCAGCACGCCAGGCCGGCATTACGGCGCAACGTGTCGGCGTACTGGTCGATAGCACCAACCGGCTGGTCAATGAGCAGGGCGTGCCCGCGGCGGAAGACCTGAGGAAGGCGATCGCCGCGGTCCAGCGTTCGGCCGAAAATCTCGATGCGATGGTTGCCGATGCTCGGCCAGGCGTGCAGAATTTCTCGAGGAATACGCTTCCCGAGGTCAATCGGCTGGTGCGTGACCTGAGGGACCTGTCCGCTTCGCTGCAAGGGTTTTCCGAACGGCTCGAGGAAGGCGGAGTGGGCGGAACGCTTGGACCCAGAAAGCTGCCCGATTACAAGCCGGGGAAGAACCAATGAACCGAACGTTGCGGGTTGCTGCGCCGGTGGCGCTGGCCATGTCCCTGATCGGCTGTGCCGGGCTTATTGGGGGAGGGGGCAAGGCGCCGGACTGGCTCCTTACCCTGACACCCCAATCGCCTGCGCCGGAAAGCATCGCACGCACGGCCGGCCCTGGTGAGGCGGTGACGATCGAAGTTCCGGTCATTCCCAGGGAAATTCGCACAACCCGGGTACCGGTCCATTCGGGGCAGATTGCCATTGCCTATGTGGAAGATCTGACCTGGGCCGATACGCCGGATCGCTTGTTTCAGGACCTGCTCAGCGAAACGGTCATTCGAACCACCAATCGGGTCGTACTCGATCCCAGGCAATCATCGCTCGATCCGGGCATGACGATCAGCGGCAACCTGTCGCGCTTCGGCTATGACGCCCAGGACGGCATGGTCGTTGTCCGCTACGATGCCGCCATGTCGCGGCCCGGCGCAACCCAGGTGGTCACCCGCCGCTTCGAGGCGCGCGAGCCGGCCGACGGCACCGCGGAAACGGTTGCGCCGGCGATCAATGCTGCCGCGAACCGGGTAGCAATCGATGTCGCGCAATGGGTGGGGGCCAGCTAGGCGAGGCTCTTCGAAGCCTGCTCAAAGACATCCTTGGAAATCCCCGGCGTCATGACGATGCGTTCCAGCTCGGCCCGCATCAGCTCCGCGCGCGCTCTCTCGAACCGCTGCCAGCGGCCGAGCGAGGGTACCTGACGTGCCGCGACTTGCGGGTTCAGCCGGTCGACCTCCAGGATCATGTCGGCGAGGAAGCGATAGCCACGCCCGGATGCATGGTGGAACGCCCACTGGTTGGCCGCGAAATTGGAAACGAGCGCCCGCCACCGGTTCGGGTTACGGATGCCGAAGCCTTCGTGCCGCGCCAGCGATTCGACGACATCGATCGTGTCGGACCGCTGCGCGGCGGCCTGTAGCGCAAACCATTTGTCGAGCACGAGGCTGTCGTCGCGATAGCGTTGATAGAAATCATCGAATGCCGCTTCGCGCTCGGGGCCGTCGAGGCTGGTCAGGATCGCGAGGGCTCCCTGGCGATCGGTCATATTGTCGGCGCGATCATATTGCGCCTTGGCCAGTGCCGCGCCGCGCTCCGGATCGCCGCCGGCCAACAGCCACAGGGCCACGGTCCTCAGCTTGCGAAGTCCCTTTGCCGCGGCCGACAGGTCAAATCCGGGAGCGGTTGCGGCCTGGGCTTGCGCCAGTTCCGAAGCAAGCTCGGCGCCGATCTTCCGGCGCAGCGCCTCCCGGCTCCGATGGATGGCATCGGGATCAACCAATTCCATCCTGTCGCCGATCAGGCCTTCGCTCGGCAGCGACAACGCCTCGCCCTTGAACGCCGGATCCAGTTCGTTGGAGCGCAACGTGCCGCGCATCGCGGCAACGACGGCGGACTGGTCGGCAGGGCCGCCGGCGACCCCTTCGATCAGCGCGCGATACATCATTTCCTGCAGTGCCTCGTATCGCGCGAAGGGATTGGGGTCGACAGCTGCCAGCCGCTCCAATTCTCCGGGTTGGCGCTCGACATCGAGAAGAACGGGCGCCGAAAAATCGCGGTTGATCGACAGCAGTGGCGGTTCGTCGATGCCGAAGAAGGAAATGCTTTCCTCATGCCCGTTCAGCAGCACCAGCCGCTCCGCGCCGATGCATTCGCCGCTGTCCCGTCCGATCAGCGCGGTCTTCAAAGGGATGACCATCGGCTGCTTGCCCGATTGGCCCGGCGTATCGGGAACGGTCTGCTGGAGACGAAGGGTTGCCGTTGCCGCTGCCGGATCATGGTCAAGCCGCGCGACGACCCTGGGCGTCCCTGCCTGGCTGTACCAAAGGCGGAACTGCGAAAGGTCGACGCCGCTCGCATCCTCCATCGCCTTGACGAATTCCTCGCAGGTCACCGCCTCGCCGTCATGCCGGTCGAAATAAAGATCGCTGCCCTTGCGGAACGCCTCCTCTCCCAGGATCGTCCGCATCATGCGGATGACTTCGGCGCCCTTGTTGTAGACGGTCGCGGTATAGAAATTGGTGATTTCGATATAGCTCTCCGGCCGCACCGGGTGAGCCAATGGGCCGGCATCCTCTGGAAATTGCGCGGCGCGGAGCAGGCGGACGTCCTCGATCCGCTTGACCGCCATCGAACCCATGTCCCCTGAAAAGCTTTGATCGCGGAAGACGGTGAAGCCCTCTTTCAGGCTCAGCTGGAACCAGTCGCGGCAGGTGACGCGGTCGCCCGACCAGTTGTGGAAATATTCATGCGCCACCACCCCGGCGATATTGTCGAAGTCGATGTCCGTCGCGGTCTCGGCATCGGCCAGGATGTATCGCGAGTTGAAGATGTTGAGACCCTTGTTCTCCATCGGG
>DASTOV010000038.1:0-8390 GCA_035720125.1 Sphingomicrobium sp.
CTTCTCAGCGCCGCGGCAAGAGCTACCCGCGCCGCGGCATCGGCATCGAGCTTGAGCCCGCTCAGGTCGATCACCGCGTGGGTCTCGCCCGACGTCAGCAGCCGCGCGATCGCGGCGCCGGCAAACTTCTCGGGCGCATGCCGGTCAGCAAGGTCAGCGCCGGTCCCCGCGACGATCAGCCGGCGACCTCCATCGCCTTCCAGGAAGATCTCCACGACGGATCCCGCCTCGCCTTCGAAGCGGCTGCGCTTCAAGGCGGCTTCAACGCCGGCCTTTGCCGCGCCAAGGCTGACCAGTCCCGGGCGATCCGAGCCTGCGGCCGGCAGAACCAAAGCAAAATCGCCGGTTGGGCGGGCGTCGGCAAAGCGAATCTGCATGAAATTCCTCAAGCTGCGAAAATTGGTGGGATCGGGACCCTTTAGGCATCAAGTCGCGACATGGCAAAGGGGCGGCCGGTCCCAAGCCGGATTGCCGCCCTTGGTTCAAGGTGCAATAGGCACAGAACCTTCCATGAGTGGCGGACCGGGCGGGAGCTTGTTGCCAGTGCGATCGATAGGCCTCTGTTTGACGGCTGTGCCGCTGGTGATGGGGATTCCGGCGCCGGCCACGGCGCAGGAAACCGCGACCGCTTCCGAGGCCGAACTTTCAACCGAGCCTTTCATCTCGTTCAGCGCCGATGAAGTAGCGTACGACAGCGAGGCTGATGTCATCACGGCTGCGGGCCGGGTACGCATGTCTCGCGACGGCACTTACCTGGCTGCCGACAGGGTAAGCTGGGATCGGCGCAGCGGCCGCGTCTTTGCCGAGGGCAATGTCGTGGTGATGAGCCCGCAAGGCGACAAGGTGGTGAGCGACACGGTCGACCTCACCGATTCGCTTCGCGACGGCACGATCGAAAATCTGCTGGTCGTGCTGGCGGGCGGCGGCAGGATCGCCGCCGATCGCGGGTCGCGCGCCGGAGACACGACCCAGCTGGAGAATGCGGTTTACACCGCCTGCCCTGTCACCACTGCAGCCGGCTGTCCGAAGAATCCCAGTTGGAAGATCACCGCCGCGCGCATTACCCACGATCGTGCTAGCGGGCGGATCCGATTCAGGGGCGGGCGCCTGACCGTCCTTGGCGTACCCTTGCCGCTTCTGCCGATCTTCAGCGTCGGTGACGGATCAGGGGGAGGCAGCTTCAGCGGTGCGCTGGTGCCCGGTATCCGCATCGACAGCAACAACGGGTTGGAACTCGAGTTTCCCTACTATTGGCGGATCGATCGAAACCGCGACCTGACGATCACGCCCCACATCTACACCGGATCGCTGCCGGCCCTCGAAGCAAAATGGCGCCACCTGACGTCGGCGGGCGCTTATCAGGTCGGGGCCTTCGTTACCTACGGCGATATCCCCGACCCGGACGCGGTCGATCTGACGCCCGAGGATAGAAATGGCATCCGCGGCTATTTCGAGGCCAACGGCCGCTTCCAGCTTGATCCGTTCTGGACTGTCAGCGGCTCGCTTCGTGCAGCGACCGACAAGACGGTTGCGCGGCAATATGACATTACGCGCGACGACCGCCTGCGCAGCTTCATCAATGCCGAGCGAATCTCGCTCGACAGCTATGTATCGATCGAGGGCTGGGCGTTCCAGGGACTGCGCAGCACGGACCAGCAGGATCGCATTCCGATCGCGCTGCCTGCCGTCGACGCGCGGTTTCGGCTCGACGACCCGGTGCTCGGCGGCCGCGTGGAGATTCAGGCCAACAGCCTTTCGATCCTGCGTCTCGACGGGCAGGACACGCAACGCGCATTCGCCAGTGCGCGGTGGGACATGCGGCGCCTGACGCGCATGGGGCAGGAATTCACGCTGACCGCCTATGCACGGGCGGACGCCTATCACACCGGCAATTCGGAAGAGACGCTGGTCGATATCTACCGCGGCAAGGACGGCTGGCAGTTTCGAGGGATTGGCGCACTTGCGGCTGATTTGCGTTGGCCGCTGGTCGGGCAGCTTTGGGGCGGGACCCAGCGCCTGGTCCCTCGGATACAGCTGGTGCTCACACCGCCGACCGAGAATATGGATATCCCGAACGAGGACGCCCGTGCCGTCGACCTAGAGGACAGCAACCTGTTCGCGCTCAACCGTTTTCCCGGCTACGACCGGTGGGAGGATGGATCGCGTGTTACCTATGGCCTGGAATGGGCATTCGACCGGCCGAAATGGTCGATCGATGCCGTGATCGGCCAAAGCTATCGTCTGACGAAAGAACCCAGCCTGTTCCCTGACGGCACCGGGCTTACGGACCGGTTTTCGGACATTGTCGGTCGCACCCGCATCCGGTTCGGCCGGCTTGTGGATTTCACGCATCGTTACCGTGTCGACAAGGACAATCTGGCGATGCGTCGCAATGAGCTGGACCTGACAGTCGGCACCGACCTGACTTATGTCCAGATCGGCTATCTGCGGCTCAATCGCGACATTTCACCCACCATCGAGGATTTGCGCGACAAGGAAGAGCTGCGGCTTGCCGGACGTTGGCAGTTCCTCCCCTTCTGGTCGGTGTTTGGTTCCACAGTGCTCGACCTTAGCGACAAGGAAGAGGATCCACTCAGCCTGGCTGAAGGTTTCGAGCCGGTTCGACACCGGCTGGGAGTGACCTACGAGGATGATTGTCTTGAGCTTGGCGTGGCGTGGAAGCGCGACTATGAGCGGATCGGGGAGTTCCGGAAGGGCAGCACTTTTTCCATCAATTTCGCGCTGAAGGGGATTGGGCGCTAAGCTGGCGTTCAGCCCGGTTGCGTAAAGGCAATCGATATAGCGTTGACGACAAAGGGATTTTTGAGGGTGACAGGTAATAAGGACAGGTTTTCGGCGGCAATGGTACGGATAGTTCCCATAACGTTGGGATTGGCGCTAGCGACAGCGGGTGCCGCTCAACAGGCTCAACCTGGCGGACAGCAGCAATCGACGTCCCCGGAAAATTCCGCGGCGACACTCAACCTTCCGCAAAGCCCGGAACTCTTCGGTTCGTCGCTTCCCTCGGTTGTCAAGGCGACCGCCATCGTCAACGGCGAGGTTATCACCCAGACGGACATCGATCAGCGGCTCGCCCTCGTGTCAATCGCGAACAACACTCCGATTCCGGTCAATGAGATCGAACGCCTGCGCCAGCAAGTGCTCAGCAACCTCATCGATGAAACGCTGCAGATCCAGGCTGCCAGGGCCGAAGAGATCGAGATCACCGAAGCCGACATCGATAGAACCGTCGAGCGCGTCGCAGGCAATGTGAAGCAAACTCCCGCGCAGATGGCCGATTATCTAAAGTCGCGCGGCTCTTCGATCCGCTCAATCCGACGTCAGATTCGGGGCGAGATTGCCTGGCGGCGCCTGCAATCCAAGAAGATCGAGAGCACTGTCAGCGTTGGCGACGAGGAAGTCCAGGCGGTCATTGACAGGTTGAACGCTTCGAAGGGCGCGGAAGAATTCCGCGTCGGCGAGATTTTCATTTCCGCGACCAGCGTCAACGAAGAGCAAGCTCTCGCAAATGCCCAGCGCGTGTTTGCCGCCCTGCAGCAGGGTGGCTCATTCGTTGGATATGCCCGACAATTCTCGGAGGCATCGACCGCTGCAGTCGGTGGCGACCTCGGATGGGTTCGGCCCGAGCAGCTGCCCGAACCGCTCGCGCAGGCACTCCGGCAGATGCGACCGGGAATGGTATCCCCGCCGATCAAGGTGCAGGGTGGCTATTCGATCGTAGCCGTGCAGGACATTCGCAAAATCCTGACAGCCGATCCGCGCAACGCAATTCTAACGCTGAAGCAGGTTTCGGTGAGCTTCCCTCAGGGGACAACCCGCGCACAGGCGGAACCCATAGTTGCCCGTTTTGCCGATGCAGCTCAAAATATCGGCGGCTGTGGCGGAGCTGAGCGCATCGCGTCCGAGCTTAATGCGGAGGTGGTCCAGTCGGACGATGTCAAGATGCGCGACCTTCCGCCTGCGCTGCAGGAAATGATGCTGCAAATGCAGGTTGGACAGGCGACCCGGCCATTCGGTTCAATAGAAGAAGGCGTGCGCGTGCTGGTCCTTTGTGGACGTGACGAAGTCGACCCGAGCGCGCCGAGCTTCGACCAGGTCTATGCCCAGATCAACGAGGAGCGCGTCAACCTTCGCTCCCGTCGTTATCTTCGAGACCTGCGGCGTGACGCGATCATCGACTTCCGCTAAGCTGGGAGGCCATGGCGTTTAGCTTTCGACCATTGGCGGTATCGCTTGGCGATCCCGCTGGTGTCGGCCCGGAGGTCGTTGGAAAGTGCTGGGACAACCGCGATCGGTTCGGTCTGCCGCCATTTGTGGCGATTGGCGATCCGCGAAGCCTGGCGGCCGTTTGGGATGGCCCCCTGGCGAACATCGACGATCCACGAGAGGTTGATAGCGCCTTCGACATTGGCCTGCCGATCATGCCGATCGCATCCCATGAGGCTGATCTCCCGGGTCATCCTACCGTCGCCGGCGCTCATTGCTCTCTAGACGCGCTGGAATTGGCGGTCGGATTGGCGCGGTCTGGCTCGGCATCCGCAGTCGTCACCGGCCCGGTTTCGAAGCAGCAGCTCTATGCCATTGGCTTTACCCATCCGGGCCAGACGGAATTTGTGGCCGAACGATGCGGCGTCGCTCCTGGCAATGTGGCGATGATGCTTGCGGGCCCCACGCTGAGGACGGTTCCCGTCACGACGCACTTGCCACTACGCGAGGTGGCTGGCGCCCTCAGTCCATCGCTGATTGAAGCCCGCGGACGCGCAGCTTTACGCGGGCTCCAGCGCAATTTCGGGATAACCGACCCTCGTCTGGCAGTGGCGGCGCTTAATCCCCATGCCGGCGAAGGCGGCTCGTTGGGCCGCGAGGAAATCGAACTCATTCAACCGGCAATCGACACCCTTCGCGCAGAAGGCTGGCGGGTAACCGGCCCCTACCCGGCGGATACGATGTTCCATGATGGCGCACGCGCGCACTATGATGCCGCGCTTTGCATGTATCACGACCAGGCGCTGATACCGCTCAAGGCTCTCCACTTCGAGGAAGGGGTGAACATCACGCTGGGCCTGCCGATCGTTCGGACCGCGCCGGATCATGGCACGGCGTTCGACATTGCGGGGCAGGATCGGGCGGATCCGAGGGCGATGGCCGCCGCGATCCGCCTGGCAGCGGAATCCGCCGTCCATCGCACGACCATCGCGGCCTGATGCCCGAGCCGCTGCGGGACGTCATCGCTCGGCACGCCCTGCAGGCAACCAAGTCGCTCGGGCAAAACTTCATCCTCGATCGACAATTGCTGGCACGCATCGCCGCCATCCCTGGGCCATTGGCAGGTACCATCGTCTATGAAGTCGGACCGGGTCCGGGCGGGCTAACGAGGGCCCTGCTCGATGCCGGCGCCACCGTGGTCGCCGTGGAACGCGACCGGCGCTGCCTTCCCGCCCTGGCTGAATTGCAGACCGAGTTCTCCGGTCGGCTCCGGGTCATTTCAGGCGATGCACTCGACATCGATGAGCGGGCAGAGGCAGGCGACCGCGCGCACATCGTCGCCAACCTGCCCTACAATGTCGGCACCGCCCTCCTGCTACGCTGGCTGGACGGAGCCTGGCCGCCGTGGTGGTCTTCGCTGACCCTGATGTTCCAGCGCGAGGTGGCCGAACGGATCGTCGCCAGGCCCGGCAGCGAGCATTACGGCCGGCTGTCAATTGCCGCGCAGTGGCGTGCCTCCCCGCGCATCGCATTGGCCGTTCATCGCTCCGCCTTCGTTCCGCCTCCTAAGGTCGCTTCCGCCGTGGTGCATGTCGTTCCGGCGACAGAGCCGGAGGGCGTTCGCGCGGGTGTCCTGGAACGGGTCACCGCGGCAGCTTTTGGCCAGCGACGAAAGATGCTTCGCTCCAGTCTCAAGGCATTGCCGGGCGCGCTCCAGGCCCTCGACGAGCTCGGAATCGACTCGCAGCGGCGGGCCGAGACGGTCAGCGTTGCCGAATTCATCGAGTTGGCGCGTTGCCTGTCCTAGTTCTTCTTGGGAACTTCGGGCGAATTGGCCGCCGCCAGCGCAGGTCCGCGCGCAATCACCGTCGATAACGACACGGCTTGCGGGCAGCTGGCGTTGCCGCAGAGCTTCTGCAGCTTAACCAGATTTTCCTTGGCGCGTGGCACGGCGCCCAGCTCGACCATCGCTTCGCCTTGCACCGCAAGTGCGTTGCGATCGGTGGGCTCCAGGGTCAGCGCCTTGTTGGTCAGGCGGATGGCCTGCCCGTACAGCTTTTGCTTGATCGCCACCTTGGCCATGACAACGAAGGCTGCCCGGTTCTTGGGATCGACGATCAGGGCCGTTTCCAGCGCATCGTCAGCTTCGATCAGTTTGCCCTGCGCAAGCAGCGCCTCGCCCTTTGTCAACAGCTCCATCGACTTGGGCGCAATCTGGTCATCCGGACGTTGCCCGGTGACTGCGACCGACAGGGTCGAGGCTGCGACACCGAGGCAAAGAACAAGTGGGGTCAGCCGCATCAAAATCTCCAACCAATCGCGCTGGCCTAGCATGGCCGGGCAAATCGCGCGACGAAAAACCCATCCGTGGCATCGTGCGCCGGTGTCAGGAGCCTTCCTGGCCCGTCCGCTCGACCTCCATCAAAGCAGACATCCTGCACGATCCAAGATGAATGGCGCCCTAAGAAGTTGCTCGACTGGTCGGATCCTTCGGCCGCTATGACCGAACAGGTCGCGTAGACCAGTGTCCCGCCCGGCGTGACCAACGGCGCGGCCAGTTCGAGCAATTTGGCTTGCAACTCGACGAGCCGCGCAACCCGCTCCGGTGTCAACCGCCAGCGGCCTTCCGGGTTACGGCGCCAGGTGCCCGATCCGCTGCACGGTGCGTCGACTAGAACGACGTCGCATTGTCCTTCCAGATCGGCGAGTTGGCCAACCTCTTTGCCTGCATCAATTAGGCGACTGGCGATTTGCACCCCTGCGCGCTCGGCACGCGGCGACAGCTGGGCCAGGCGAAGGCGGTTGGTGTCTGAAGCGATGATTTCCGCGCCAGGCGCTGCCGCCGCCAGCGCCAGCGACTTGCCCCCCGCCCCGGCGCACAGGTCGAGAATCTTCATGCCGCGTCGCGCCTCGCAAGCCAGCGCGATCAGCTGGCTACCCTCGTCCTGGACTTCGACGAGGCCCTGCTGGAATGCCGGGCTGTCGTCAACGCGCGTGTCGGGCGGCAGCCGAAGGCCCCAAGGGCTATGGCGGGTTGGCTCGCTTCCTTCGAATTGGCCAGCCAGATCTTGGCGATCCGCTCGGGCGACGTTGACACGGAGGTCGAGCGGGGCCCGTTCCAATAGCGCTCGCCATTCGTTGGGAGTCACATGGGTCGAAAGCAGCGGCTGGATCCAGAACGGCACCAGCGACGCGGGCGCCCCGACCTCATCCGGGTCGCGCGGCACTGGGCCATGCGGAGAGCCATCGAACAGTCGCGCAAGCTCGGCATCATCATCGGCCAAGCCCAGCATTGCCAAGCGCCCAGCAACGGGCCGCTCCCCGCTGCGGCGGATGGCACGGAACACCAGCTCGCGCACCGCGCGTCGGTCCTTCGAACCCGCATATCGCCGCGACTTGAAATAGCGCTGGACGATTATGTCGGCGGGCGGTCCGTCGCCACATGCGGAAGCGATCACCTCATCGAGGATCTCGATCGCCGCCTGAACGCGCGCCGACGGAGTCATGGCCTACCGCGTGGGGTAGTTTGGAGCTTCCCGAGTAATGGCGACGTCATGGACATGGCTTTCGCTTAAGCCCGCATTGGTGATCCGGACAAACCGCGCGCGCTTCCGAAGCTCCTCGATGGTGATCGAGCCCGTATAGCCCATGGCGGCCTTCACACCGCCAACCAGCTGGTGGATCACGTCGCGTACCGGACCCTTGTAGGGTACCTGCCCCTCAATCCCCTCTGGAACCAACTTAAGCTGATCCTTGATATCCTGCTGGAAATAGCGGTCGGCAGAACCGCGGGCCATTGCCCCCACGGACCCCATGCCCCGGTAGGCCTTGTAGGCTCTGCCCTGGTAGAGGAAGGTTTCGCCCGGCGCCTCTTCAGTGCCGGCGAGCAGCGAGCCAACCATGACCGTCGACGCGCCGGCCGCAAGTGCCTTTGCAATGTCGCCGGACGTGCGAATGCCGCCATCGGCAATGACCGGCACCTTACCTGCCGCTGTCGCAGCGGCCATGACGGCCGATAGCTGCGGAACGCCCACGCCGGCCACGATGCGGGTCGTGCAAATTGATCCGGGACCGATTCCGACCTTGATCGCATCCGCGCCGGAATCGGCCAGCGCCTTCGCGGCATCCGCAGTGGCAACATTGCCGGCAACCACCTGGACACT
>DASTOV010000039.1:0-3924 GCA_035720125.1 Sphingomicrobium sp.
AGCAGGCGATCGACGACGACTCGAACCAGACCGGACAGATGCTCGCCGCGCTGCTCGATTGGCCGCAGGGTACCTTCGCGTCGAAGGTCGAACCTGTAGGAAATCAGCTCAACGTGACCCGCGAAGTTGATGGCGGTTTGGAAACCGTTGCTCTGTCCACTCCGGCGGTGGTCACCACCGACCTACGCCTCAACGAGCCGCGCTACGCCTCGTTGCCCAACATCATGAAGGCCAAGTCGAAGCCGCTGGTGACCAAGTCGCCCGGTGACTATGGCGTCGACGTCGCGCCGCGGCTGGAGACGCTGAAGGTCACCGAGCCGCCGAAGCGGCAGGCAGGCATCAAGGTCGGCTCGGTCGACGAGCTGGTGGGCAAGCTGAAGGCGCTGGGAGTTGCCAAATGAAGACGCTGGTTCTGGTCGAGCATGACGGCTCCCACATCAAGGACGCGACCCTCGCCACGGTGACCGCTGCTGCCAAGCTGGGCGAAGTTCACCTGCTCGTCGCGGGCAAGGGCGTCGGCGGGATCGCCGACGCGGCCGCGAAGATCACCGGCGTCGCCAAGGTCCATGTCGCCGATGACGCGCATCTCGAGCATCAGCTGGCCGAGGATGTCGCGCCTCTAGCCGCCTCACTGATGGCCGGCCACGATGCGTTCCTCGCTCCGGCCACCACGACCGGCAAGAATGTCGCGCCGCGCGTTGCCGCACTGCTCGACGTGATGCAGGTCAGCGACATCATCGGCATCGAAGACGACAGCACCTTCCTCCGCCCGATTTACGCCGGCAATGCCATTGCCATGGTCCGTTCGAAGGACGCCAAGAAGGTCATCACCGTCCGCGGCACGGCGTTCGAGAAGGCCGCCGCCGTGGGCGGCTCGGGCGCGGTCGAGGCGGTCGACTCCGGTGGCACCTCCGGCAAATCGTCGTTCGTCGGCGCCGAACTGTCGAAGTCCGAACGTCCCGAGCTGACAAGTGCCAAGGTAATCGTCTCGGGCGGCCGCGCATTCGGCTCGAACGACCAGTTCCACGGCCTGCTCGATCCGCTGGCCGACAAGCTTGGCGCCGCGGTCGGCGCATCGCGTGCCGCGGTCGATGCGGGCTATGCGCCGAATGACTACCAGGTCGGCCAGACCGGCAAGATCGTCGCACCGGAAGTCTATATCGCGATCGGCATTTCCGGCGCGATCCAGCACCTTGCCGGCATGAAGGATTCGAAGACGATCGTCGCCATCAACAAGGATGAGGAAGCCCCGATCTTCCAGGTGGCGGACATCGGCCTGGTCGGCGACCTGTTCAAGATCGTTCCCGAACTGACCGGGAAGCTTTAGCTACAAGGCAATCGGGCCCACCCCGGACGAGCGGGCCCGACGGCTGGGGATTGCTGGATCTATTGGTCGTTGCGGCCAGCCCGCGCTCTTGTTGAGGCTGTGCCTTGCGCTGTCCCCGAGCCGGCAAGGCTGCCGGTGGCGGCAACGTTGCGTGCTCGACTGCCAAGGTTTCCGGTGGCCTGTCCCGCAGCGTTGGCGGCGGCGGAACCCTTTCCCTGGACGCTGCCTGCCAGGTTTGTGGCACTGCCTTGCGCTTGAGCCGCCGCCTGCGTGGCCGAGTTGGCCACAGTATTCGCCGTGCCGAAGGCCTGGCCTTGGACATTGCCCCCGGCGCTGGCCGCGCCGCTGCCTACCGCATTGACCGTTCCGGCCAGAGCGTCAGTGCCGATCGTCTGCAGGCCAAGGTCGGCGTTACCGCCGGCCGAACCATTGGTCGATGACGATCCTGCGAGGTCGACCGATTGGCCGAGGCCGTTAGCGCCGGCCGCCACATTGGCGACACTGCTGACTGTGCCGGCAAGAGCGGCATTGGCGCTGGCGCTGCCGCTACGCGAATCGACCGAGTGGCTTTGCGAGACGCTGCCGGTCACGTTGGTGCTGATCGCGCCCGTGGCGTTGCCGACAATCGAGCCATTGCCAATCAGCGCCCCCGTCAGGCCGCCGCTGGCGCTACCACCGCCGCCGAGCACGCCCGACACCGCGCCGCCGAGGCCGCCACTGCCACCCAGCAACTGCGCATGCGCAGGCGTAGCCGCGAGCGCCGAGCCAGCAACGGCGATCATGAGAATCTTGGTCTTGAGCATTGAAACTCTCCTTCAGCCGAAGAGGCCTGCCGGCCTCGTCTGATGAGGAGAACGAAGGCCGGGAGGCACTTCATCCCGAATGACGCAATTTTATCGGAGGCCGACCATCTTTGGCGCCACGCGGCAGCTGCGGCAGACAATTCCCCGCCCGACTTTGCCCTTGCCGGGTACTGCCTCCATCTCAAGCGCCGCCGGCGATTCCGTCGCGGCAAGGCGAGCGGCAACGAATGGAGCGGCGAAGCTGGTGCCCCGAACAGAAGCAAAGCCGTTGCCTGGCAAGGCCGCGACCAGGTCTGCGCCGGGTGCGGCGAAATCGAGATGCGCTGCCCGGCCAGCCTCGCGCAGCGCCCGATCGCCTGCATCGACTCCGGTCACGGCAATAACTCCAGGATAAGATGCCGGATATTGCGCCGGGGCGGCCGGTCCGTCGTTACCGACTGCAGCGACGATGGCGACGCCGCGAGCGCGGAGCGCGGAAACAGCGCGCGCCATCATGCGGTTGGAGGGCCCGACCAGGCTGATGTTGATGACCGCTGGGTTCTTGGATGCGGCCCAGGCGAGCGCCTTGACGATGGTCGTCGCCGATCCGGATGCGGGGTTGCCGCCGTAGACGTCGCCGACAAAAAGCTGTGCGCCGCGTGCCGCTCCTCGGAACGAGCCCTGTTCCCCAACCAGCAGAGAAGCGATCGCCGTGCCATGGCCGGTAGGCTGGGGCGCCCCGGCGAATCCGCGCTGCTCGATGCTGGCACGGGCAAGCGAGGCGTGTGAGGCGACGCCGCCGTCGATCATCGCGATGCGCGTGCCGGATCGGGCTGGAGGCGCAGATGCAAGGGTGGCAGCAGGCGCAGATACAAGCGACCCGCCGGCAGGTTCATAGACGTGATTGTAATCCGCTTCGAGACCCGGTGCTGCCTTTCGCAGAGCCTTGAGGGCTTGTCGCATACGGACTCCCTGCGGAACCGATATTGTGACCATGCGGAGGCCGAGGTCGCTGGCCGCTTCGTCAACCAAGATGCGGAACCCCGCCCGAACAGCGGCGGAGAGCGCCACCGGATCGGGGTTGGCAACAATCAGTTCACCCTTGCGGACCGGGCGCCCTTCGTCGTCGCGATCAAGCGCACCACGACTGGCGCGGATCAGCGCGTCGAGGCGAAGCTTGCGCAGCTGCACAAGCTGGTCTGCGGTGGATTGTGCAAATGCGAGTGAGGTCGTTATCCGGTCAAGCGAGGGAGCGACGATCTGCGCCTGGTCCTGGGGAGTCAGGAGCGTATTGGCCACACCATCGACCGTTTGCCCGACGCTGGTGCCAACCTGACCGACGGTTCCGGTGATTGGCTGTGCCAAGCCTCCGATGGGTCCTCCGAGCAGCTGGCCGGGCGCGGCCGACGGCGCCACGGCAATCAACAGTAACGCAACGAGCATGCGTGGTTTGGACATGATTGAATCCATTTTCTATGCGTCCACGGATGAAACGTCCAACCAAGCGCGTTTCATCCCGTATGAGGTCCAATGTCGTCCCCATCGTCGTTCGATTCAGAGCTAGCCGCCATTTTCCCGCGCCTAAGGCGATTCGCCCACGCGCTCGCCCGGAACCCAGCGGACGCCGACGATCTTGCACAGATGGCCGCGGAAAAGGCGTTCAGGTCGTTCGACCAGTTCCAAGCCGGAACGAGTTTCGACAGCTGGATATTCCGGATCTGCCGGACGGTGTGGATCGATATGTTCCGTTCCCGAAAGAGGCATGGAGTGCATGAGGTTCTTCCGGAGGCAGGCGAGCAGATTGGTTTTGATCCG
>DASTOV010000040.1:0-14077 GCA_035720125.1 Sphingomicrobium sp.
AGGTTATGCCAGGGTTGGTGCCTTAGCCAAGCTTGCCGACCTCCTTTATTTTCCTGCCCGGCCTGCCAATTGGAATCGTTACTGTGCGAAAACTTGACGGGCGATGTTGCGGGCTTGTCGCCCTGATGCTAACCGGCATCGCCCATTCAAGCTTTGGATGGGCACGCGCCGCGTCCTTTCGGACTCGCGGCAATCAAGGTTGACGCTACATGATGCCACAGGACGCCACTGCCATGCTCAGCAAAGAGCCTGGACTTGCGTCGTTCGCGACAAGGATCGCGAAACAGCATGCAGCAGAAGCAATTTCCGAACATCGCGCCCATGCCCGACCGGCCTGGGCCTTGACCATCGCGCGCCGCCGGCCATCGGTGTCCGGCCAGCGCGCCCGGAGAAATTTCAATGTCCACGCGCATGCTAATCGACGCGCGCCACCCGGAGGAGACCCGGGTCGCAGTCGTCAAGGGAAACCGGATCGAGGAATTTGATTTCGAATCCTCGGAGCACAAACAGCTCAAAGGCAATATCTATCTAGCCAAGGTCACGCGGGTCGAACCGTCGCTGCAGGCGGCGTTCGTCGATTATGGTGGAAACCGCCACGGCTTCCTCGCCTTCAGCGAAATCCACCCCGACTATTACCAGATTCCCAAGGCCGACCGCGATGCGCTGCTGGCCGAAGAGGCGGCCCATGCCGCCGAGGAAGAGCGGTTGCGCGCTGCCGAGTTTGATGCCGAGGAAGAGGCAGACTTCGAAGACACCGGCGAGGATTCGGGAGATCCGGACGCCGAGGGCGGCGAAGCTGCCGAGGTCGGCACCGGATCGGCCCGCTCCCCGGTCGACGAAAGTGCCGCCGAGGAGCTTCGCAAGAAGCGCCAGGCGCTGCGCCGCCGCTACAAGATCCAGGACGTGATCCAGCGTCGGCAGGTGCTGCTGGTCCAGGTCGTCAAGGAGGAGCGCGGCAACAAGGGCGCGGCTCTCACCACCTACCTCAGCCTGGCGGGCCGCTATTGCGTGCTGATGCCCAACACGTCGCACGGTGGCGGAATCAGCCGGAAGATCTCGAACGGGACCGATCGCAAGCGGCTGAAGTCGATCATCGCCGACCTCAAGCTGCCCTCGACCATGGGCCTCATCGTTCGTACGGCGGGACTTCAGCGCACCAAGACCGAGATCAAGCGCGACTTCGACTATCTCGCCCGCCTTTGGGATGAGGTGCGCGAACGCACGCTCATGTCTTCGGCCCCGGCGCTGATCTATCGCGACAGCGACCTTATCAAGCGCGCCATCCGCGACCTCTATCACCGCGAGATCGAGGAAGTCGTGGTTGAAGGGGACGAGGGCTACAAGGCTGCCCGCGGCTTCATGAAGCTGTTGATGCCGAGCCACGTTCGCCGGGTGAAGCCGTACAGCGATCCGACGCCGATCTTCCAGCGCTACGGCGTCGAGGATCAGCTGACCGCCATGTACCATCCGATCGTCCAACTGAAGTCGGGGGGCTATCTGGTCATCAATCCGACCGAGGCCCTGGTATCGATCGACATCAACTCCGGCCGGTCTACCCGCGAGCATAATATCGAGCAGACCGCGTTCGCGACGAACCTGGAGGCCGCGGCCGAAATCGCCCGCCAGCTGCGCCTGCGCGACATGGCGGGACTGATCGTCATCGACTTCATCGACATGGAGCAGTCGAGCCATGTGCGGAAGGTCGAGAAGGCCATGAAGGAGGCGCTGAAGAACGATCGCGCGCGGATCCAGGTCGGACGCATTTCCAGCTTTGGTCTGATGGAAATGAGCCGCCAGCGGCTCCGCACCGGTGTCCTGGAGGCATCGACCAAGGCATGCCCGCATTGCGAGGGAACCGGCCTGATGCGCACCGCTTCGTCCGCGGGCCTCAGCGCCCTTCGGATCATCGAAGACGAGGCTGCGCGCGGTCGCGGGGACAGGATCATGCTTCGCGCCGGGAGCGAGGCTGCAATCTATGTCCTAAACAAGAAGCGCGCCGAACTGGCCGAGATCGAGGAGCGTTACGGCGTCACCGTCGAGATTGCGATCGACGAGACGTTCGAAAGCGCCAGGATGACCGTTGAAAGCTCCGGTCCCAGGCCTCAGCCGAAGGAACGCCCGGCGCCCACGCCGATCGTCATCGACGAGGAAGAGGAGGAATATCTCCCCGAGGAAGAGCTGGAAGCCGACGAAGTCGAGGCCGATGGCGAGCGCGAAGAAGAAGAAGGCGAGGGCGGACGCCGCCGCCGCCGCCGCCGTCGTCGTGGCGGGCGGGGACGCCGCCGCGACGGCGAACCGGCCGAGGCGGTAGAGGGCGGCGAGCCGGCCGAACTGCTGCCTGAAAATGCCGAGGAAGCCCCGGAGGCCGAGGAGCTGGGCGCGGAAGAAGAGGGCGAAAAGCGCAAGCGGCGCGGTCGCCGCGGTGGCCGCTCACGTCGTGGAACGACCGACGCGGCTGCTGAGGCTGAGGCCGCTACCGACATCGCGCCGGACGAGGCGCCGATGGCCGATCTTCCGATCGCCGGGGGGTCTGAAGCCCCCGAAGCCGGGTCGACAGAGGAGGAGAAGCCGAAGACGCGCCGTCGCCCCCGTGCCCGGAAGGCCGCGCCAGGCGTTCCTGAGGAGAAGGTCGCGGAAGCGTTCGCGGCCGAGGCCGTGCCGTCCGCCCAGGCGGACGAGGTCCCGGCTTCGGGCGAGGACCGCGCGGATGCCGAACCCGTCGTGACCGAAAAGCCGAAGCGCAAGCCCAGGGCCAGGAAGAAGGCGGATGACGCCCCGGCCGAGCCCAGGCCGGCTGGCAAGGCGGCTGCCATGCCCGAGCCCAGCAACGAAGACGCTCCCTCCGAGCCACGCCGCGGCTGGTGGCAGCGGACGTTCGGCTAAAGGGCGCGGCCCAACGATGAAACCGGCCCGCGCATCGTTCGGCCGGGCCGGTTTTCATTTGCGGTTCAGGCAGCTGATGGGACAGCAGGGCATGACCCGCCTTCTCCGGCTGTTGATGGCCGGCCTCCTCTTGTCCTTCGCGATTGCCCGCCCGGCGATGGCGCAATCGATCCTGAGGGACAGCGAGACCGAGCTATTGTTCCGGCAGATCAGCGACCCGCTGATCGAAGCGGCGGGCCTGGATCGCAACAGCGTGCGGGTCGTGCTGGTCAACGATCCCGAAATCAATGCCTTCGTGTCGCAAGGCCAGGTCGTCTACATCCACAGCGGGCTTCTTGCGCAGGCAGACAATGTCAACCAGCTGCAGGGCGTGATCGCCCACGAGCTTGGGCACGTCGCCGGCGGCCATGTGCTCCGCATCAACGAAGGCGCAAGTTCGGCGACCGCCATCTCGATCCTCAGCCTGGTGCTCGGCGCGGCGGCCATGGCGGTTGGCGCCGGCGAAGCCGGCATGGGGATCATGGCGGCCGGCCAGCAGGCCGCGCTCAGCTCGTTCCTGGCCTTCACGCGCGCCCAGGAATCGAGCGCGGACCTTGCCGGTGCCGCCTATCTTTCCGGCGCCGGCGTCAGCGGCCGTGGCAGCATCGAATTCTTCAAGAAGCTGCAGAACCAGGAATATCGCCTGGCGATCTACGCCAAGGACAGTTACGACCGCACCCACCCGCTCTCCAGCGAGCGCATCGCCTCCCTGACCGAAATCTACCAGAAGGACCCGGCCTGGGGCCGCCGGACCGATCCGGCCATCGAAATGCGCTTCCAGCGGGTAAAGGCAAAGCTGATCGGCTTCGTCACGCCCAAGGACGCGGTCCGCTACTATCCGGAAACCGACCGGACCATCCCCGGCCATTATGCCCGCGCCTATGCCTATCACCTGGGCGCCTACCCGGACAAAGCCAATGCCGAGGCCGACGCGCTGCTGGCGGTCGATCCCGAAGATCCCTTCTTCCTCGAGCTCAAGGGGCAGATCCTGCTCGAAGGCGGGAAGCCTCTGGAAGCGATCGAGCCCTTGCGCAAGGCCGTGGCGAACGCGCCGAACATGCCGATGATCTCGGTCATGCTCGGCCATGCCCTGATCGCGTCGGAGGACCCCAGGAACTTCGCGGAGGCGAAGCAGGTGCTGAAGGCGGCGGTCAATCGCGACAATGACAATCCCTTCGCCTGGTACCAGCTCGGCATCGTCTATGACCGCGAGGGCGACCAGCCGCGGGCCGCCCTGGCGAGCGCGGAGCGCAACAATCTGCAGGGCAACAACAAGCTGGCGTTGGCCAGCGCCCGCATGGCCATGGCCGGGCTGCCGCAGGGCACGCCGGACTATATTCGCGCGCAGGATATCGCCATGGTGTCCGAAAATGCGCTGAAGAAGGACAAGGGCAGGCGTGAACGATAACAGCAGAATGCCGTGGGTGGCGGCAATCGCGGGCGGAATAGTCGGGGCGGTGCTGACCGCCGGTGCGATTCTGTTGGCGGGACCATCGCTCGTCGGCGAACGGATGGTGCGCGACGCGCTGCTCGCCAAACCCGAAATGCTGGTCGAGGCGGGACAGGCCCTGCGCGAGCGACAATTTGCCGAAACGCTGGAGCCGATCCGGGCTTCGGTGGAGCGTCCCTTCCACTCCAGCTGGAAGGGAGCCGCAAAGCCGGATGTCACCATCGCCTATTTCTACGATTATGCATGCCCCTACTGCCACCGGTCCAATCCGGACATCGAACGGCTGCTGAAAGAGGATAAGGGCGTTCGCGTGGTCTATCGTGAGCTGCCGATCCTGGGACCGGACAGCGTGACCGCGGCGCGCGTCAGCCTGGCGGCGTCGAAGGCCGGCAAGTTCGGCGCCTATTATGATGCGTTGAATGCCGCCGGCCGGCCAAGTCCGGAGGCGATCGCAAGTGCCGCACGCGCGGCCGGCGTGCCGGCGCAGCCCTCGAATGATCCTGTGCAGGAAGCGGAGCTGAGGGCCAATATGACCCTGGCCAGCCAGCTGGGCGCCACCGGAACGCCACTGTTCGTGGTCGGCAATCGCGTGATCAACGCCGCCGTCGGCTATGACGAGCTGAAGGAAGCGGTCGACGCGGCGCGTCAGCGCAGCTGAGCGCAGGGCTCCGGGCAAGCGATCGGGCTCGCCAGGGCCGGCTTGTCGGGAATGGCGAAGATCGGCAGCATGCGGTGGACGATCGGACCAATTGCCAGCGCATAGAGCACTGTCCCCACGCCAACGGTCCCGCCCAGCAGCCAGCCGATGCCGAGCACGGCCACTTCGATGCCGGTGCGGATGACGCGGACCGATCCGCCGGTTCGCTTGACCAGCCCGGTCATCAGGCCGTCGCGCGGGCCCGGCCCCAGCCCGGCACCGATGTAGGCGCCCGTCGCGACGCCGTTCAGGAAGACGCCGCCAATCAGCATCGCCGCTGCCAGCGGTACGCTGTCGATCGGCGGGATCAGCCACAGGCTGATGTCGGCGAAGGTACCGATCAGGAAGACGTTGGCGATGGTCCCGATGCCCGGGCGCTGGCGGATCGGGATCCACAGCAATAGCACCACCGCGCCGACCAGGTTGACCATCATGCCGATGCTGATGCCGGTCCTCTCGGCCAGGCCCTGGTGGAACACGTCCCACGGGTCGAGCCCGAGATTGGCCCGGACCATCAGGCCAAGGGTAATGCCATAGAGCGCAAGCCCAAGGAAAAGCTGGATCAATCGGCGAGTCATGCCTATAGGGTCGTTCAAAGTGGCATTGATTGATATAGCCACTTTGTGAGAGGTGGCCTGATGACGTCACGCAAGATCGGTGCGGCATCGCTTCAGCGGCTGATGGCAGGATGGCGGACCGATCCCGGGCGTGCGCCGGCCTATCGCCAAATCGAGCAGGCCCTTCGCCTGCTGGTGCTCGACGGCCGCCTTCCCATCGGTATCCGCCTTCCCGGGGAGCGCAACCTGGCGCCGGAGCTGGGCGTCAGCCGGACGACCGTCGCCGCCGCCTATGCCGAGCTTCGCGAGCAAGGATTCCTTGCCAGCCGCCACGGGTCGGGCAGCGTCACGCGGCTGCCGGGCGGGGCGACCCGGGATGCGCCCATCGAGGCCGACGAGCCTGAAATCGACTTCTCCATCGCCGCCCTCTCTGCTCCCAAGGAGGTCCATGCCGCCTATGCCGACGCCCTCGTCGAATTGCCGCGGCATCTTCCCGGCATCGGCTATGAGCCGGCGGGGCTCCCCGACCTAAGGGCTGCGATTGCCCACCATTACGCCCGGCGAGGCCTCCCGACGGCGCCCGAGGAAGTGCTGGTGACGCAGGGCGCCCAGCATGGCCTGGTCCTGCTCCTGAACCTGCTTGCCCGCCCCGGCGACAGGATCGTGGTCGATCACCCGACCTATTCGAAGGCCCTGGAGGCGATCCTGAACGCCTCCTGCCAGCCGGTACCGGTCCAGTTGCCTGCCACGGGCTGGGACCTGGACCAGCTGGACGCCGCGATCGGCCAGACCGGAGCACGCCTCGCCTATCTGCTGCCCGACTTCCATAATCCGACCGGCCGGCTGATGGACGCCGAGGGCCGTCGACAGGCAGCCGCGATCGCGATGAGGCGTGGCTGCCACCTCATTGTCGATGAAACCATGGTCGATCTCTGGCTCGACCGGCCGCCGCCACCGCCGCTGGCGCTGTTCGATCGGGCCGAAGCGGTCGTTTCGCTGGGGTCGATGGGCAAAAGCTTCTGGGGCGGGCTCAGGATCGGCTGGATCCGCGCCAGCCGCAACCTGATCGCGACCTTGAGCGCCGCAAGGGCCGCGGTCGACATGGGCAGCCCGATCGTCGAGCAACTCGCCGCCTCGATATTGCTGCATGATCCAGCGCCGCAGCTTGAGGCGCGGCGCCGTGCGATCGGGGAACAACGCGACCATTTGCTCGGCCTGGTCCGGGAACGGCTGCCCGACTGGCAATTCCAGCAACCCGTTGGCGGCCTGTCCGCCTGGGCCGAGCTGCCGCGCCCGGTCAGCACGGCGCTCGCCGCGGAAACGCATCGACTGGGTGTGCGCATCGCTCCCGGCAACCGTTTCGGGGTCGACGGCGCCTTCGAACGGTTCGTTCGCCTGCCCTACGCGCTGCCGGCGGCGGACCTCTCCGAGGTCGTCGACCGCCTCACCCTCGCATGGGGCAACGTGGCATCAGGCCATCGGGGCCGGCGGAGCAAGAAACCCCAAGACGAACTGACCCTCGCCATTTGACCGCTTTCCACCCATATCGGTCATTGGCCGAAACCAGAAAATCCTGTCCTACAGCCACCCCGATATGCAACTGAGGGGCGGCTCTTTCTCATCGTCGGAACTGAAATCGCTTAACGTCACACCGGAGGCATGAAAAGGCACCTCACCTTGAGACTTTAGTGACGTTAGGTGGGGTCGGAAGGCTCCGCCCGCCCCTTGAATCCCTGGGCGATGACATACCATTCGCTCGAATCCTTGCGGCTCGCGGGGGGCTTGGCGTGCTTTACCGTGGCGAAATGGCGCTTGAGCTCTGCGACTAGATTATTGTCCGCCCCGCCGGCGAGCACCTTGGCGACATAGGCGCCGCCCGGCCGCAGCACTTGGCAGGCGAACTCCATGCCCGCCTCGACCAGGGTCATGGTCCGCAAATGGTCGGTCTGCGGATGGCCGACGGTGTTGGCGGCCATGTCGGACATGACCAGGTCGACTTGGGGCGTGCCAACCGCCTCGCGCAGTTTCCGAGGCGCCTCATCGTCCATGAAGTCCATCTGCAGGATGGCGACTCCGTCGATCGGATCAGTGGGGAGAAGATCGATCCCTGCGATGCTGGCGGCAGGAGATCGGCGGCGGACGACCTGGCTCCAGCCGCCGGGCGCGATGCCGAGGTCAACCACCGCCTTGACGCCCTTCAGCAGGTCGAACCGCTCATCGAGCTCCAGCAGCTTGTAGGCGGCGCGGCTGCGATAGCCCTCGGCCTTGGCGCGCTTGACGTAGGGGTCGTTCAATTGCCGCTCGAGCCAGCGGGTCGAGCTGACCTTGCGCCCCTTGGCGGAACGAAGCTTCACAGCTGGTACCCGTCGCGGGCCATCAGTGAACGCAAGATACCCTCGCGGATGCCGCGGTCGGCGATGCCCAGCGTCTCGGCCGGCCAGATATCGAGGATCGCCTCCAGGATGGCGCAGCCGGCGACGACCATGTCGGCCCGCTCGGTGCCGATGCAGGGCAGGCCGCTGCGCTGCCCGAAATCCATCTCCGCGATCATGGTGGAAATGCGCCGCATGTCGCCGACCGGTACATGCAGCCCGTCAATCAGCCGACGGTCATAGGCGGGGAGCGCGAGGTGGACACTGGCCAGCGTCGTAACGGTTCCGTTGGTGCCAAGCAGCCGGACATTCTCCATCTTGTCGGGCAGCATCTCGACGAAATGGGCAAAGCTCCGCAGCACGCGCTCACGCATGCGCGCATAGGCGGCGACCCGGTCCTTGCCCTCGATCGCTTCACGCCCCTCGCTTTCGGTCAGCGAAACGACACCCCAAGGCGCCGACCACCAGGCGCGGATCCGGGGATGGGCATCGCCCTGCTCGACCAGCACCAGCTCGGTCGATCCGCCACCGATGTCGAAGATCAGGGCTGGCCCATCGCCTGGCTCCAGCAGCTTGTGGCAACCGAGTACCGCCAGCCGCGCCTCTTCCTGCGGCGAGATGATCTCCAGCGCGATCCCGGTCTCGCGCTTCACGCGCGTGACGAATTCCCGCCCGTTGACGGCACGCCGGCAGGCCTCGGTCGCCACCGACCGCGCGAGCGTCACATGCCGCCGGCGAAGCTTGTCGGCGCAAATCGCCAGCGCCTCGACCGCCCGGTCCATCGAGTCCTGGCTCAATTTGCCGCGGACAGAAAGGCCATGACCCAGCCTGACGATCCGCGAAAAGGCGTCAAGGACGGTAAAGCCGTCCTCGCTGGGGCGAGCGATCAGAAGCCGGCAATTGTTGGTGCCAAGATCGAGTGCCCCATATATGTCTCGATGGTGCCCCCTCCGGGGGACTGGCGGATTTCCGCCTGCCGGTCCGCTGAAGCCTGGACTCGGCACGCTGGCGACATGCTGCGCCATACACAGGCCCATTCTATCCTTCACCGTCGGGGGATACCGACGGCTGACTTGAAACCAGATTAACCTGAAGAAGCTTTCGGAAGCAACCGGGCGGCGTTCCTGCTTTTCAGCCGCGTGGCGTTGACAGGTGGGTACCGGCTTTCTATCTGCCCGCCCGGCTACCCAGGTTGCCCGATCGTCTAATGGTAAGACTACGGACTCTGACTCCGTCAATCGAGGTTCGAATCCTCGTCGGGCATCCAGCCTTCCCTTCATCAGCAGCTTGAAGCACGACCTGCGACGGCGCATGCTCATGCCCATGAAGATCATCGGCAGTTTCGTCAGCCCCTATGTCCGCAAGGTGCTGGTGTGCATGGAAATTAAGGGTCTCGACTATGAGGTCGATCCGATCACGCCCTTCTTCGGCAATGACGAGTTCCGCCGCTTAAGCCCGCTGTGCCGCATCCCGGTGCTGATCGACGATGGCCTGGTCCTCACCGACTCCTCGGTGATCGCCGAATATCTGGACGAACAATATCCCGAGCCGCCGCTCCTCCCCAAGGAACCGAGGGAACGCGCCCGCGCCCGCTGGCTGGAGGAATTCGCCGACACGCGGCTCGGCGACCTGTTCATCTGGGGGCTCTTCTATCCGAAGATGGTCCATCCGCGGGTGTGGGGCGAGCCCGGCGACCAGGAGCGCATTGACCGAACCTTGTCGACCGACCTTCCAGCCGCGCTCGATTATCTCGAGGGCGAGCTGCCCGAGAGCGGCTATCTGTTCGGCGAAATCGGCCTTGCCGACATCGCCATCGCCAGCTTCTTCCGCAATGGCAGCTATGCGGGCTTCGTTCCGGATACGGCGCAATGGCCGAAGACCTCGAAATTTGTCGAACTGGTGCTACGCCACCCCGCATTCCAACGGCTGTACCAGCTCGAAATGATCCAAATTTCGGCTTCGATCGAGGGCCGCCGCCAGGCCTTGCTCGACGCGGGCGCGAAGTTGACCGCGGAAACTTATGGCCAGCGCGAGCCTCGCAAGGGAGTGATGCAGCTGTAGCAATTCGTCTGGCGCCCGGATGGCGCCGTCCCCCGGACAACACCACCCGGACATAAGCTCAATGCTGCGTACCCGAGATCCAATGCTCGATGCGGGTCTTCAGGGATCGCTTCGACGGGATGTATCCAGGCTGCGGCTCGGCGCCCTCTTCCTCCTCGACCTTGTCATATAGGGTCAGGTTGACCGGCATCTTGGGGCGCAGGGCCTCGCGGCCGCGCATGATGTCCTCCGCCGCGGCCAGGCTGCGGTGGATATCCTCGGCGGTGAACGGCTTCATCAGGCAACCTAGCGCCAGGTCGGGCATCGGAAAGTCCGGTGCCTTGCCGGTGATGAAGAAGCAGGGGATGTCGAAATCCCCCATCCGCACCGCGACCGAAAAGCCGGTGGTGCCATTGGCCAGCCTCAAATCGACCAGCGCAAGATCGGGCAAATGGTCTTCCGCGGCGGCCACGGCGCTGTCGAGATCATCGGCGGTGGCGACAACCCGGTAACGGGGATTATCCTCGACCAGATATTTGAGCGTCGTCGCCAACTGGACGTCGTCCTCGACGATCAGGATCTTCAGCACCGCGCCAAACCTCCCCTCCACCAAGGAAAATCCTTGTGTTGGAAAGACATGGTGCTTGATTGGCGGCCCCGCGCGAATCCCCTGTGAACGAAGTTAACGCCAGAATGACTCGAATGCGCGCTGAGCCGATGGATCAGGAACGATAAAAGATGTGTGCGCCGATCTTTTCGACCCTTGTCAGGCGACGGCCCCAGGTCGGTGCGACATAATCGGCGTGATACCACAGGCAATCGGCCGGAACGCTTTCCACGGCATTGGCCACCGCAAGGCGAGTGACGCCGAGCGCCTTGCGCCAGGCGGCAGAGCCCCGGTCGACCGATGGGAAGCGGCCGTTCCGAACGAACGAGAACTGCCACGGCTGCTTGACGACCCCGCACCAGCTGGTCGGATATTTGCCCGAAGCGGCGCGGTTCATGATCACCTTGGCGACCGCCATCTGGCCTTCCAGGCTTTCGCCTCGCGCTTCATGATAGACCGCAACGGCGATGCAGTGCGCTTCGTCGGTGAGCGGAGCTCCAGCGCTGAACCGATCGACCAGCGCGTAAAGCGGCCAGCCGCTGCGCTGCAGCCATCCCGCCTCGCCCGCCACATCCGATGCGGCTCCCGCAACCTCCGATATCGGCGCAGCCGAAGCCGGTGCGGTCACGGCGGCCGCGACGTCAGAGGTCGTCTGCACCACCGCCTGGACCATGGGGAGGCTGTTGACCTGCTGGGCCAGCGCCTGGCCGGCACCGCCAAAAGTCAACATTCCGGCAGCGCAAAGGGCCGACGCACTGCCGGCACGCACGAAATTCTTCAATTCTTACTCAAAATATGGCGGCCGGCCGTCCGTCGATCGCGTGTCTTAAGCAACAGTCCGCTTACTGGCGATCGCGAAGAGCTCGTCCGTCTTGCCCTGGGATCCAGCGCCAAATTGGGCGCGCAGCGGATCCGCTCGCTCGTTTTCTGTTGCGGTGCACATAAGAGTATGCCGCGACGCAGCAACCGCAATGACGACGAAATGAGCCGGTGCCGGGATGAACTGCTGGAACTTGCTGATTTATCGCAGATTTGAGCCACTCTACCTTGCCAGCTCGTGGGATTTTCGCCTAGTCGCGTGACCCAAAGGAGCAGTGTTGGATGGCCTATTGGCTGATGCGTTCGGAACCCGATGCCTATGGATGGGACGATTTGGTAAAAGACGGCGGCACAGAGTGGGATGGCGTGCGCAACTATGCGGCGCGCAACTTCCTGAAGGAAATGAAGCCCGGTGACCGCGCGCTCTTCTACCATAGCCAGAAGGACAAGGCGGCGGTTGGGGTGATGGAGATCACCCGTGCCTGGCAGCCGGACGGGGCCGACGGGCAATGGGCCAGCGTCAGGGTCGAACCGCGCGAAAAACTGGCGAAGCCGGTCAGCCTCGCGGCCATCAAGTCCAAGAAAGGCCTGGAAAAGCTTGAAATGCTTCGCCAATCCCGCTTGTCCGTAACGCCGGTCCGCGGCGACGAATGGACGCTGATCCTGGAGATGGCGAAGTGAAGTTCCTGCTGGTCATTACCGCCATGCTGAGCACCGCCGCGACCCCCGTGGCCGGCGACTGGAAGCTGACGCCGGCCGGTTGGGGCCCGGTGCGGATCGGCATGACCCGGGCGCAGGCCGAAAAGGCGCTCAAAATCGACCTGGCAGGCGAAGCGTTCGACAATGAGGGCTCCTGCGTCGAGCTATACGCCCCGGACAACGGCCTGCCGGGCATGTATTTCATGTTCCTGGACGGCAAATTGAGCAGGATCTCTGCGAACGGCCGCAGCACGGTCAAGACGCCGCGTGATATCGGGGTAGGCTCTTCCGCCGAGGAGGTGCGCGCCGCCTATGGCGACAAACTGCAGGCCGAACCGCATCATTATACCGGAGAGCCGGCCGAATATCTGACGTACTGGTTGAAGCCCGAAAAAAGCGGCGTCCGGTTTGAGACCGACGCCCAGCGCACCGTGGAGACCATCCACGCCGGCAACGAGAGTATCCAGTATATCGAGGGATGCGCATAGGCGTTAGCAGCCGAGCGCGACAGGGCCTTTCCATCGATAAAGTCACTAAAGTCTCAAGGTGAGGCGCCTTTTCGGCCCCCCAGTGTGACGTTAAGCCATTTCAATTCCGACGATGAGAAAGAGCCGCCCCTCAGTCGCACATTGGGGTGGCTGTAGGACAGGATTTTCTGGTTCCGGCTAATGGCAGGAATGGGTGGAAACCGGTCATCTCAGGCGGTCGGGACGTCTACTCGGCGTTCGGTACTTTATGCCGATCCATGTGGGGTAAGAAATCCATCTTGCCCACGGCTAACCCCGCACTGCGCAGCAACGCGTATGCCATTGTCACGTGGAAATAGAAGTTTGGCATGATCCAGTCTCGAATGTCCTCTTCCGAAGTCATTGAAAAGCGGACGCCATTCGGCAATGTTAGATCGACGGCCGCATCCGCTTCTGCCCATTCCGTCGGGTCGGCCTGATCCATCTGCGAGCGAGCCGCGGCAATTCGTTCGCGAACTTCCATGAGTGATCGGTATGGGGCCTCCTCGAGCGGTATGGTTTTCCCGGCTACTCGATTAAGTGCCAACAGCACCTGGTTAAGTGCGACACGAAATTGCAACTCTAGAGGAAACATGTCCTCAGTGAGCCTCTCGGCGAGCACATTGTCTCCCATCCCGGCGGCTTCGGCCTTGCTGACGAGGTGATCGAGAGTGCCGAGCATGTTGGCGAAGACTATCCGAGCTGAATGGGCGTAAGACATAGCAGACCCTTTGCAGCAGAGTTTCAATTGGTCAAAATATCCGGCAGCTAATGGCCGAAATGGGTGGAAAGCGGACATTAGCAATTTATGGCAGGAATGGGTGGAAAGCGGCCATTGGCCGCGTCCATTCAATCGGCACCGTTGGCTCGCTCGCTCAACAGGCGCAGCACCTCGCCTACACGCTCTTCAAGCCTTGCGAGAAACGGCTTCCCGTAGCGTTCCATCCGGTCAGGGGGATAGTTGCAGATGGCATAGCGGTAACGCTCTGCTTCATCCTTGAGGGCGGCGAGCAGACGCTCCAGCTCAGCGTCAGATAAGCTATCGCGGCGGGCATATGCATTTTCGATAAACATGACACACCATCTCCGCGCCACTGCAGTGCGTCAACGTCCGCAATGGGTGGAAAGCGGACGTTATCCCGCATCGGACAATATCAGATCCAGCGCCAAATATATTATCCCCGCAAGCATCGCGCCCCAAGTGCCTATTCCGACCCAAAACCAACCTGGCTCCTCGGCTCGGTTGTAGGAGCCGCCCTGTACCTTCACCTCACCTTCAATGAGGCCATCGACAATGGCGACTACCGGGATGAGCGCGATCAAAGCAAATACGACAAGCAACAATGGCATTCTGCGACCGCCTCCGCCCTAACGTTAAACCTCTATCTGCGCGTTACCGCCAATGTCA
>DASTOV010000041.1:0-2511 GCA_035720125.1 Sphingomicrobium sp.
CATGGCATCCGGCATGAAGTCATTTGCAATAGCGGTGGCAAAGGGATCCCCGCTCGGGCGATCATCGACCGCCATGGCGCGAGGCGAACGGCCTTTGTCGATGACCTGCCAGTGCACCATGCATCGGTCGCCAAGCATGCACCGGAAGTCCACCGGCTGCACATGGTCGCAGAGCCGCGGCTGGCGCCCGCGATACCGGTCGCGGAGCATGCCCATGCGCGGATCGATGACTGGCCGACCGCCGCAGGCTGGATCCTGGAAAGGTTGAATGGGGAATGATGAAAACGGCCTTCGTTACCGGCGTCACCGCCGGCATTGGTGCCGCGGCGGCGCGCAAATTTGTGTCGAACGGCTGGCAGGTGGTGGGCACGGGACGGCGCCGCGACCGACTTGATGCGCTGGCAGCCGAGCTTGGCGATTTCTTCATGCCCATGATGCTCGACATGCGGTCGCCGGAGGAGTTCGGCCCCGCAATGGAGGCGCTTCCCGATCGCTATCGCGGCATTGACCTGTTGCTCAACAATGCCGGGCTGGCTCCGCCGATGAGCCTGTTGCAGGATGCAGAACAACCGCCGCTCGACGTCGCGATCGACACCAATGTCACAGGACTTGTGGCCCTGACCAGGGCCCTGTTGCCACGGCTGATCGAACGACAGGGCAGCATCATCAATCTTTCATCGGTGGCCGCCACCTATCCCTATCGCGGAGGCTGCGTTTACGCGGGGACGAAGGCCTTCGTTCGCCAATTCTCGCTCGGCCTGCGCTGCGACCTCCATGGGACCGGCGTGCGCGTGACGTCGATCGAGCCTGGCATGGTCGAGACTGAATTCACGATCGTCCGGACTGGTGGCGACCAGCAGGCCAGCGATGCCCTCTACGCCAATATGGAACCGATGACCGCGGAGGATATCGCCGACACGATCTGGTGGGTCGCGACGCTGCCGCCGCACGTCAACATCAACGCACTCGAGCTGATGCCGACGAACCAGAGCTGGGCCGGCTTTGCGGTTCACCGGAACGAGGGTTGACCCGGCGGCTGATCGGGTGTTGAGGGCCGAGCCCATGAGCATCGAACAACGCCTAGTCGAACTCGGCATCACCCTTCCCGAAGCGGCCGCGCCGGTCGCAAGCTATGTCCCTGCGGTAGAGGCCAACGGCCTTCTCCATATCTCGGGCCAGATCAGCTTCGCCGAGGATGGCAGCCTCATCAAGGGCCGGCTGGGCGAGAATCTGGCCCTCGAGGCCGGCCAGGCGGCGGCGCGGCGCTGCGGCATCATGCTGCTGGCTCAGTTGAAGGCAGCGCTCGGATCGCTCGACCGGGTCGAGCGGATCGTCAAGCTCGGCGTCTTCGTCAACAGTCACGGCGATTTCACCGACCAGCCCAAGGTCGCCAACGGAGCCTCCGAGCTGATGCAGCAAGTGTTCGGCGAGGCCGGACGCCATGCCCGATCGGCGGTCGGCGTTCCGGTCCTTCCGCTCGGAGTTGCGGTCGAGGTGGATGCGGTCGTTCAAGTCCGGTCCTGATCCTTTAGATCCCGGACCAATGGGCTTCGCCCATCGCGGGCTGCACGGTCCCGGTGTCCCTGAAAACAGCATGGCCGCTTTTCGTGCGGCGGCCGAGGCGGGCGCGGGAATCGAATGCGATGTCCGGCTGTCGGGCGACGGCCTGCCGATCGTTTTTCACGATCATGATCTCCGGCGAATGTGTGCGTCCGCCCTCACGGTTGAAGCAACATCGGCTGAGGTCCTTTCCAGGCAAAAGCTCTTCGACACTGCGGAGCAAATTCCCCTGCTTGCCGGCTTGCTGGAAATGGTCGCCGGGCGAGTCCCAATCCTGATCGAACTGAAGACAAGGGGCGGCAATGACGGCCGTGCCGCGGCCGCTGTTGTCGCCGCACTTTCCGGCTACCCCGGACCGGTCGGCTTGATGAGCTTCGATCCCCGGGTCGGCCGCCATCTTGCCCGTGGTGCCTCACACATTCGTCGCGGCCTCGTCATATCACGGCAGGCGTCGGCTTTCGATCGATGGCGGTGCATGATGTCGGCGTCGCCCCATTTCGTGGCGGTCGACGTCGGCGCGGTGCACCGGCCCTGGGTCGAAAGGGTCCGCCAAACGAAATGGATCTACAGCTGGACCGTTCGCTCCGCGGAGGATCGCGAGACAGCCGAAGTTCACGCGGATGCGCCTATCTGGGAAGGTGATGGCCGACCACGAACCTGAGATCGTCGCGCGGATAGCGGCAGGGATCGCCGGACTTCCGTCCGCGCAATGGGACACGCTTGCCGGTGCCTGCGATCCCTTCGTCAACCATGCATTCCTGACCCTTCTGGAAGAATCGGGGAGCGTCGGTGAAGGCACCGGCTGGACGCCGCTTCCGGTAGTGGTGGAGCGCGCAGGCCGGACGACGGCATGCGCGCCCGCCTATCTCAAATCCCATAGCCAGGGCGAATATGTGTTCGATCATGGCTGGGCCGACGCCTGGGAGCGGGCGGGTGGGGCTTATTATCCCA
>DASTOV010000042.1:0-3172 GCA_035720125.1 Sphingomicrobium sp.
CGCTGAACTCCGGAATCGCAGGATCGCCGGTCATGCCGATCACCAGCTTGCAGGGGAGCGCATTTTCGCCCTCGCGAAGCCAGATCTGCCAATCGACTCCCTGCTGGCGCATCGCATAATGTTCGCAGGCAAAGCCGCCGATCGTCTCTGTACCCAGGGCAATGGCGCTGGTCACTTTCGCGGCCAGGGTCGGGTCTGCGCTCCACATGAACAGGTCGGCCAGCGGGATTTCCAGGCCGAACCGGTCCTGTGCCATTACCAGCATTTCCTTGATCGTCGCCGGCGCCGCGGTGCTGGCGTAGTAGCCGAGCGAGGGCGCCGACATGGTCAACGTCTTGCCGTCATAATAGAGCACGCGCTGGCTCGGCCCCATCGCCAGGGTCAGCTTGAGCTTGTCGGGCCGCCGGGCGATGATGTCGACCGTCCCGCCATATTCCACTTTCTGGCCGCTCTCCAGCACGTCCTCGGCGGTGATATCGGCATGGACGTTGACCTCCATCTTCTTGGCCAGCGCCGCGCCCATCCGATCGAGCGCGGCCATGGCCGCAGGGTCCTTGGCGGTTGGGGAGGCTTGGGCCGTCGCTGCGGACGCGCTCAGCGCCAGCGGCAGGCAAAGTGACATCAGGGCAAACCGACTCATGATGGAGACTCCCTGTTGGGTGCACCACCTCCCTGCCCTCCAAGTTTCGGCGGGCCAATCAGGGCAGACCCCGATACTGCGGCCAAATGCGGTTGGGCGATGCGGTCCTGGGCAAAGCCGGATTCAGGGTTCCTTCACCGCCAGATATTGGACCGCGCTGCCGCTGCCCACCTGCCGGTACCACTCCCCGCTGCACATGTAATAGCTGGCCCCCTCCTCGATCATCTTCATGCATCCGCCCGGCAGCGAGCCATAGTTTTCGCCGATGGCATAGGGTTTCCTGGGCGGCGGCGGGGGTTCCGCCGGGGCGGGAGGCACCGGCGCCGGGACTGGCTTTTCGACGATGCGGATCACTTCCCGCTCGACGACCCATACACCCGGAAATCCGACGAAGCCGTGATGGCCGCTGGCGGGCGGCGGGGGCAGCTGCCGGTGGCCGAAGCCGACCTGGCCCTGCTGTGCACGGGCATCAGGCGCGGTAGCAATCAGCAGGGCGGACATGGCCGCGTTGAGGGCAAAGAGGTAATTGGCCTTCATGGCTATTCTCGTCGCCCGGTTATGGGCGCGTTCGATTGAAGAGCCAATCCGGGGATATCCGGGCATCGGCTACTTACCGCCAGGCCAGGCCTGCCCTATCCCTCATCGCCCATGCGAAGGGCTGCGATAAATGCTTCCTGGGGAATGCTGACACTCCCGTATTCGCGCATGCGTTTCTTGCCTTCCTTTTGCTTCTCGAGAAGCTTCCGTTTCCGCGTTGCGTCGCCGCCATAGCATTTCGCCGTCACATCCTTGCGCAGCGCGGCGATTGTCTCGCGGGCAATGACCTTGCCGCCGATCGCCGCCTGGATCGGGATCTTGAACAGGTGGCGGGGGATGAGGTCCTTCAAGCGCTCGCACATGCCGCGGCCGCGGCTTTCCGCGGATGCGCGGTGGACGATCATCGACAGCGCGTCGACCGGCTCGCCATTGACCAGGATGCTCATCTTGACGAGGTCGCCCTCGCGAGTCCCGATCTGGTGATAGTCGAAGCTGGCATAGCCGCGGCTGATCGACTTCAGCCGGTCGTAGAAATCGAACACCACCTCGTTCAATGGCAGCTCATAGCGCAGCTGGGCGCGCGTGCTCGACCCATGGCCAACGTAGGTCAAATCCTTCTGGATGCCGCGCCGGTCCTGGCACAGCTTTAAGACCGCGCCGAGGTAAGAATCGGGCACATAGATGGTCGCCTCGATCCACGGCTCCTCGATCATCTCGATCCGGTTGGGGTCGGGCATGTCGGCCGGGTTGTGCAGCTCGATGACCTTCGCATCCTCATTCTTCGATTTGGACAGCGAGATGCGATAGACCACCGACGGCGCGGTGGTGATGAGGTCGAGGTCATATTCGCGGGTCAGCCGCTCCTGGATAATCTCCAGGTGGAGGAGGCCGAGGAAGCCGCATCGGAAGCCGAAGCCCAAAGCCGCGCTGGTCTCCATCTCGAAGCTGAACGAGGCATCGTTGAGGCGCAGTTTGTAGAGGCTGTCGCGCAGCTTCTCGAAATCAGCCGCGTCGGTCGGGAACAGGCCGCAGAACACCACCGGCTGGACTTGCCTGAAGCCCGGCAGCGCCGCGGCCGCGGGCCGCTTTGCATCGGTGATGGTGTCGCCGACGCGGGCCTCGGCGATCTCCTTGATCTGGGCGGTGATGAAGCCGATCTCGCCCGGCCCCAATTCGGTCAGCTGCTCGATCTTCGGGGTCATGCAGCCGACGCGGTCGACCAGGTGGGTGGTGCCGGCCTGCATGAACTTGATCTGCTGGCCCTTCTTGAGAACGCCGTCCATCACGCGGACGAGGACAACGACGCCCAAATAGGGGTCGTACCAGCTGTCGACCAGCATGGCCTTCAAGGGCGCGTTGGGGTCACCTTTCGGTGGCGGGATCTTGTCGACGATCGCCTGCAGCACCTCGTCGATGCCGATGCCGGACTTGGCGGAGGCAAGCACCGCGCCCGATGCGTCGAGGCCGATGATGTCCTCGATTTCCTCGCGGACCTTTTCCGGCTCCGCGGCGGGCAGGTCGATCTTGTTGATGACCGGCACGATTTCATGGTCATGCTCGATCGACTGGTAGACATTGGCCAGCGTCTGCGCCTCGACCCCTTGCGCCGCGTCCACGACCAGCAGCGCGCCCTCGCATGCGGCCAGGCTCCGCGACACTTCATAGGCGAAGTCGACGTGGCCCGGCGTATCCATCAGGTTGAGCTCATAGGTCTCGCCGTCGGCGGCCTTCCACTTCAGCCGCACGGTCTGTGCCTTGATGGTGATCCCGCGCTCCTGCTCGATCTCCATATTGTCGAGCACCTGGCCGCGCGTCATTTCGCGTTCGGTGAGCCCGCCCGTGCGCTGGATCAGCCGGTCGGCAAGCGTGCTCTTCCCGTGATCAATATGAGCTATGATCGAGAAATTGCGGATAAGATTCAATGGCTTAGACAAGTTGCGCTACTTTGCAGGAATTGGTTGGGCGGCGCGTAGCAGAGTGCAGCCTTGCTGTCAT
>DASTOV010000043.1:0-14483 GCA_035720125.1 Sphingomicrobium sp.
GCGCAGCTGATTTTCTGATAGGGTCCGCCGATGTTCGGCGTCGACACTTCTGAACTGCTCGTCGTGGCGGTGGTGGCCCTGTTGTTCATCGGGCCCAAGGAGCTGCCACGGGTGATGATGATGGTCGGCCGCTGGGTCGGCAAGGTCCGCGGCTATGCGCGACATTTCACGGCCGGCATCGAGAATGTGATCCGCGAGGCCGAGCTGGAGGAGATGGAAAAGACCTGGCGCGAGCAGAATGTGCAGATCATGAAGCAGTTTCCGCCGGATGCCACCTATGAAGAGCCGCAGCCGGTGATGACTTCCCTGCCGCCTGCCGAGGTGCAGCCCGGCCTGCCGCTTGAAGCGCCGGCGGCACCCGACGACGACTCGCAGCCTCCCAAGGACCGGCCGCTGCCATGATCAGCGACATCGACGAAACCAAGGCGCCGCTAATCGACCATTTGATCGAGCTTCGCCGCCGGCTGCTGTGGTGCGTCGTGGCGATTGCAGTGGGTTTCTTCGTCTGCCTCTATTTCGCCAAGCCGATCTTTGCCGTGCTGGTCCAGCCATTGCTCGCCGCGGGGCAGGGCAAGCTCATCTACACCGACGTGTTCGAAGCCTTCTTCGTGGAAGTGAAAGTGGCCTTCTTCGCGGCGCTGATGTTCAGCTTCCCGGTCATATCGACGCAGTTGTGGCGCTTCGTTGCGCCCGGTCTCTATGCCAAGGAGAAGAAGGCATTCCTGCCATTCCTCATCATGACGCCCTTCTTCTTCGTCGCCGGGGCCTGCTTTGCCTATTTCATCGCCATGCCCTGGGCCTTGAGGTTCCTGCTCAGCTTCGAGGGCGAGGTCGGCGGAGTGACCCAGGAAGCGCTTCCCGCGATCGGAAACTATATGAGCTTTTCGATGCGGTTCCTGTTCGGCTTCGGGGTCGCCTTCCTGCTGCCCGTGCTGCTGATGGTCCTGGAGCGCGCGGGAATAGTCACGCGCGAACAGCTGGCGAAGTCGCGTCGTTACGCAGTGGTGGTGGCAGCCGGCGTATCGGCGGTGCTGACCCCGCCCGACGTGGTTTCCATGCTGCTGATGCTGGTGCCGCTCTACCTGCTATACGAATTCGCGATCCTGGCGATCCGGCTGACGCACTGGCGCGCCGCGCGAAAGGTTACCGATTCTGGGCAAAATGTGGGCCCGAAAACGCCACCGGGGGGGGGGAGGGTTGGCGATTCCGGGCCCATTTCGTCGGATAGCGAGAGCGGGGGGGCAAAAGGTCACTATCCATCGGCCTAAACGCCCTTTTTTCCGACTCGGTTCCGCGCGTTTTGAAAATAATTTCAACGGTTCGTCGCATTTTTGCGAGGCTTGTCAGCGCTCCGGGAATATCGGCACGGTGACGGCATAACGACCCAGCTTTCGGTCGAGCGGCGAGCGAAGCTGCCTGGCGAGGCCCTCGACGATCCGTTCGAACTGCACCCTGGCCATGTCCGAGGCGTCGCCCTTGGGATCCAGCGCGGCCGATGTGACGGCCAGGGTCGCGGTCAGCTCGTCCTCGCGGCGCAACGAGATCTCGATGTTGTCGTTCGGCTTCCGCAGCATCGTGTACTCGACGATCTCGGTAATCAGGAACGCGGCGGCGACCGCCACGTCCTGAGTGGTGGAGGGAGCGTCCAGTTCGAGGTCGATGCGCAACTTTCGCGCTTCGGCCGGGGCGCTGGAACGAAGATCGGCGGTAAGCTCGGTGAGGAGCGGACGAAGAGAAAGGCCGCGATGTTCCTCAAGCTCGGCGTAATGGTGGCGGTGGACCACCGACAGGGCGTCGACGCGCCTTCCGATCGCGGAATAGGCGGCCTTGGCCTCGGGCTGCTCGGCGCTGCGGCCGTGGATGCTCAGCAGGGACGCAACGACCTGGAGGTTGTTCTTGACCCGGTGGTGCACCTCCCGGACCAGCCGACGCTGGCCCTCAAACGCCTCGAGCGCCGCGCGCTCAGCTCCTTCAATGCGATCGACGGCACGCACAAACGCCAGCGAAACGTCGCGCACTTCGGTGGCCGCCCCAAATTTCTTGGGAAGCTCCAGACCCTTCTCACCCGGCTGATATTCGGACACGGCATTCTTCAGCCGGGCCAAGGGCAAGAGCAGCAAGCGCCGGACCAGGAGCCAACTGAACAGCGCTGCCACCACCCACATGACGAGCGGCAGGAGGAGGTAGGCGACGTCGATGGGTGTTGTCATTTCGACCAACATGACGGCGCTGATCCTTAGCTGGCCGGTGCTGATATGGCGTTCGACCGACAAGCGCCGCAAATCGTCACCCAAGGGCCGGTCGATCACCAGCAGGTCGCGCGAGCCGTCACTGATCGATAGTCGGTAAACGCCACTGGCGGGCTCGTCCGCCGCTTGCCGCAATTCCGGGACCGTCAGGACGCCGGTCGCCATCCCGCCGATCACGCCGACCCGGTAGTAGATCAAATTCCGTGGCGAGACCCAGATTCGGACGGCGCCCGGAGCCACGATCAGATTGTCACGTTCACCTTGAATCGAGCCGGTCGTGCAAATGATGGCGCCATTCTCGTTGCGGATGCGGAACCGCTGTGCGACCGCAGGAGCCACCGCAAGCGAGCGCGCAGCCGCTTCGCATGGCTTGTCGCGGCTGAAGGCAAGGGCGGCATTGGCGGCGATCCGCAACGCCAGAACATTCCTGGCCAGCAGGCTTTCGATCGCTTCGGATGCGACAACGCCTTGCTGCTGCGCACGCGTAAAATTGGCCTGCCGTGCCTCCGATACGCTTTGCTGGGCTGCCCAGGCCAGCACCAGTCCGAGCGGAAGCAGCGCCGCGGTCAGCAACAGCAGCAGGACGACCCCGGTGGGCCAGCGTTCCAGGAGGGTCGGCCGGCGCTCCATCAGGGGAGATTCATCGCCGCGAATTTCTCAGCCGAGTTTCCTGAGGAGGTCGAGAAAGTCCTTCGGGACTTCTTCGCGCAGCATGTCGTCATAGACGGTGCGCAATGCGCGTCCGACCGAGCCCGTGCGGTCCTTTCGCTGCTTCCCATCGCCAGGGGTCGAGCGGGACTGGCTCTTGCGGCCGTTGACTTTGCTGGTCCCACTCAACCTCTCGACCCCCTCAAGCGCAAGCATATGCGCCACAATATTTTCCTCATTCGTTACGCGGCGCACCTGGCCCGCCCTATTCTGGAAGCGGAAAAGACCCCGCTTCTATTGCCTACCCGCACAACCTGTTCAATGCTGAGTTAACGAAGAGCGGGTTGGGAGAGGAAACCAAATCGCCAATCCTTTGTTCCAATAGTCGCATACTCGGGGCGAAAGGTGTTGCGCTGGAACGACGGCGCGCCGGAACTTGTCAACGGGATTGCGCCGTTTCGACCTAGTGCCCGGAACGGAAACGAAACGATGGAACCAAAAAGTTCAAGGGGAGTCTCCATTCTCATGTCGCTTGGCCAGGAAATCGCACCGCACCTTCCCTTCCTTCGCCGCTATGCGCGCGCCCTGACGGGCAGCCAGGCGCATGGCGACGCCTTTGTGCGAGCCGCGCTCGAAGCGATCGTTGCCAAGCCCGACGAGTTTCCGCGGGAATTCGATCCGCGGCTTGGCCTCTACAAGACATTCCACGCCATCTGGTCGAGCGCCAATGTCGAAGAAGGGGAAGAGCCGTCGGTCGACCTCGCGGGCGCTGAGGGCATCGCGCAGGCACGGCTGGCGCGGATAACTCCCCTGTCGCGACAGGCGCTCCTGCTGACCAGCCTCGAGGGATTCTCCACCGAGGACACCGGCTATCTGATCGATGCCTCGCCGGAGGACGTGGATAGCCTGGTTGCCGAGGCGATGGCAGAAATCGAGCGACAGACCCATGCCGATGTGCTGATCATCGAGGACGAACCGATTATTGCAATGGACATTGAATCGATCGTCCGCGATCTCGGCCACAATGTCACCGGCGTGGCGGTTACCCATGACGAAGCCGTTAACCAGGCCCGCAAGGCACCGCCCGGGCTGGTGCTTGCCGACATTCAGCTGGCCGACGACAGCAGCGGTATCGACGCGGTGAAGGACATTCTTACCGAATTTTCGATGCCGGTAATATTCATCACAGCCTTTCCAGAGCGGCTGCTGACCGGCACGCGGCCGGAACCCACTTTTTTGATCACCAAGCCGTTCCAGCGATCGACGGTGAAGGCGGCAATCAGCCAGGCCCTGTTCTTCGACGCCGCGACCGTTCCGGTGGCCTGACGACGGAACAGGCCGCGCCCCATTGTCGTTGGGGCGAATAAATATCTTTCTGACCGAAGGGGTTTGCATGACCGACGCAACGCCGGAACCGCCGCCGACTGCCGAATCCCGGGCAGACATACCGCCTGTCAATGGCCGGGTTGTCTACGGCGCCGGCCAGTTTCCCGTCATCCAACGCCTCGCCCCGTTATTGTTCATCCGCCCCTGAGCTCATACATCAATGCGTAGCAACAAAGCGTATCATGCAGCAGCGGAAGCATCCGCGGATTCGGGGCGAAATTCTGTGAGCGATGTCGACGATCAAGAGGCGGATTCAGGTTCGCGCCCCGACCCTGTCCCCTTGCCCGACAATGAATTCAAGGATCAGTTGGCGCAGGTCATCCCGCACCTTCGCGCATTCGGCCGGTCGCTATCCGGCAGCCGCGATCTTGCCGACGACCTGGTCCAGGAGACGCTGCTCAAGGCCTGGGCGGCGCGCAACCGGTTCCAGGCCGGCACCAATATGCGCGCCTGGACATTCATCATCTTGCGCAACCTGTTCCTGAGCCAGATGCGGCGCGCGCGGTTCAAGGGCGAGTGGGATGACGTCACCGCCGCGAAGATCCTGGCCGCCCCGGCAAGCCAGGACCGTCATATCGAACTAGGAGACATGCAGCGGGCGCTGATGCATCTGCCGCAGCCGCAGCGCGAGGCGCTGATCCTGGTCGGCGCGGGCGGCTTTGCCTATGAGGAGGCGGCCGAGATTTGCGGCTGTGCGGTCGGGACGATCAAAAGCCGCGTAGCGCGCGGACGTGTTGCGCTGGAGGCGCTGCTCACGGGCGGCAAGCTGCCGTCGCGGCGACAGCACAAGACCGATCCCGACAAGTCGGCCCTGCAGGAAATCATGAGCGAAGTGGACGATCTGAGCCGCGACCGGGGCTAGGCATCAGTCCAGTTTGCGCAGCAGCTCCTCGAAACGTTGCCCGCCCTTCTCGTCAGGAAGCGAATAGGCGCGGCGAAGCGCGGCCGCCAGACCGACCAGGCTAGGCGGAAGCTCGCGCCAGGCCGCACTGCGCCTCACCGCACCTTCCGTCCTCAACATGAAGGACCTTTCAATATCCACGGATTGTCAAATGCTTGAAATGCTAAGCGGTTTCTCAATTCGTCGGATTCGGCCTAGGAGTGGTGCCTGATGGCAACGCTTGTTTCATCCTCCCGCGCGGAAGCTGTGGAGCGCGCCGGAGTCCATGCACCGTTCCTGCGGGCCGCCATCGCCGCCTTTCCGGATATTGCCGGCCGTTTCGTCGAGGAAGGAAGCCAGGCCGCGGTCGACCGGGCCTTGTCCCTTGCGGGCGAGAGCGTTGGGCAACGGCTGCGGCGCCGACGCCATGCGCTTGCCCTGGCCACCGCGCTGGCCGATTTGAGCGGCGAGCAGCCCCTCGAGTGGGTGACGTCGACCCTTTCCGATTTTGCCGATGCGGCCATGGACGAGGCGCTCCGCGCCGCGATGCTGGAGCGGGTGCCGGACGTTGAGCCCCGCGGCCTCGCAGTGCTGGCGCTTGGAAAGCTTGGCAGCCGCGAACTCAACTACTCGTCGGACGTTGACCTGGTCCTGCTGTTCGACCCCCGAACCCTCCCGCGGCGCCCGCGCGACGAACCGGGCGAGGCTGCGGTACGCTACGGCCGTCGGTTCATCGAGCTGCTGCAGCAGCGGACCCACGACGGCTATGTCGCCAGGGTCGATATGCGCCTCAGGCCCTCGCCGGAAGTGACGCCGATCGTGCTGCCGGCCGATGCGGCGATCAGCTATTACGAGAGCTCGGCCCTGCCGTGGGAGCGGGCGGCGTTCATCCGCGCGCGGGCGGCGGCAGGCGATCTTGGACTCGGACGGTCTTTCCTCGATGAAATAGGACCCTTCATCTGGCGACGAGCCCTGGATTTCGGTGCCATCCAGGAGATCCGCGACATTTCCCTGCGCATTCGCGACCATTACGCGCAGGGACAGGCATTCGGGCCGGGCTTTGACCTAAAGCGGGGGCGCGGCGGGATCCGCGAAGCGGAATTCTTCACCCAGGTACAGCAGTTGGTCCACGGTGGACGCGAGCCCGAGCTGCGCGCCCCGGCGACGCTTGACGCGCTGGAGGCGCTGGCTGGGGCAGGGCGGCTGGAGGCGGACGTCGCGACGGCCATCGCCGATGCCTATCGCGCACTCCGAACTGCCGAGCACCGGGTGCAGATGATCGATGACCGGCAGGAGCATCGGCTGCCGGCCGACCGGGAGTCGCTGGAGGCGGTGGCCGGGCTCGACGGGCATGGCGACGCAGAATCCTTTCTTGCGTCGCTCGCACCGCATGTCGAAGCGGTCGGACAGCAGTTCGACGGGCTGGTGTCGGACCGAGAGGAGCGCCTTTCGAACGACCCCGACATCCTCCGGTCGGAGCTGGAGGGGATGGGGTTTGCCGAAGTGGACGAGGCACAACGCCGCATCGCCGACTGGCGCTCCGGCCGGGCGCGGTCATTGCGATCGCCGCCGGCGCGCGCGGCATTCGAGGCGATGCTGCCCACCCTGATGCGCGCGGTTGCGGCAGGGCCCGACCCGATCCGCGCCCTCAATCGCTTCGGCGACATTATCGACAAGCTTTCCAGCGGCGTGAATCTGTACCGGCTGCTGGGTGCTCGCCCAAAGCTGGCCGACCTGCTGGCGCTGATCCTCGCCCATGCCGAACCGTTGGCCGAGCAGCTGGGCCGGCGGCCAACCCTGCTCGATGGGCTGATCGACGAATCCAGCTTCGCGCCGCCGCCCAACGCCGTGACGTTGGCAGAGCGCTTCGTCGAAGTTGCAGGAAATGAGCCGTTCGACATCGCGCTCGACCGCCTGCGGCGGATGGTCGGCGAACGACGGTTCGCATTGGGCGTGCAGCTTCTTGCCGCGCACCGCGACCCGATCGTCGTTGCGGAAGGGTATAGCGACCTGGCTGAAGCGGCGATCGCCGCGCTCACCAAATTGGTCAGCAGGGAGTTTGCACGGACCCACGGCAAGGTGCCGGGCGGCGAACTGGTCATACTGGGCCTGGGCCGGCTCGGAGGGAGGGCGCTGACCCATGCCAGCGACCTTGATCTCATCTATTTGTTCGATGCGCCGCAAGGGGCGCAGTCGGATGGCGCCAAGCCGTTGCCGGCTACCGATTATTACAACCGGCTGGCCAGCAGGATCGGTGCCGCACTGGGGACACCAACCGCCGCCGGGCCGCTCTACGATGTCGATACCAGGCTGCGGCCGCAGGGCGCGCAAGGCATGCTGGCAGTCAGCTTCGCGGCGTTCGAGGAATATCAGCGTAACGAAGCATGGACCTGGGAGCATATGGCGCTGTGCCGTGCCCGGCCGCTGGCCGGGTCGGAAGAAGCGCGCGCCAAGGTGTGTGAGCTGGTCAATTCGATTCTCACTGGAGCCGCAGATCCCGCCAAGGTCCGGGCGGACGCTGTTGCAATGCGCGACGAGATGGCGCGCCACAAGCCGCCCGCCGGTCCGCTCGACATCAAGCTGGGGCCGGGCGGGCTCGTCGACCTGGAGTTTGCGGTTCATACGCTGCAGCTCACGACCTATGTCGGTCTCGATCCACGGCTGGAAGTGGCACTGGCGGCGCTGGTCGAGCAGGGGCTGATCGACGAGGGCGCGGATCCGGACCTGCGCCTGCTCAGCCGGATGCTGGTGGTGCTGCGGCTGGTCGGGAGCAAGGGGATGGAACCGGCCGAGGAGTCTCGGGAGCTGGTGGCGACGCTATGTGGACATGAGGATTGGCCATCGCTGCTTGCGGCAGTCGATGCGGCGCGGCAGAGGATCGCTGCCAGATGGCAGGCAGTGAAAGGGGATTCGGATGATCGGTGAAGGCGACAAGGTTCCGGCGTTCAAGACGAGATTGAGCGACGGGACCGAACTCGACCTGTCCGCCCCAGGCCGGCCGCTGGTGCTCTATTTCTACCCCAAGGACGATACGTCGGGGTGCACGAAGGAAGCGCAGGACTTCACCGAACTAGCCGGAGATTTTGCGAAGGCGGGCGCCAAGGTGGTCGGCCTGTCGCGCGACCCGATGCAGAAACACGATAAGTTCATCGCCAAATACGACCTCAAGGTCCCGCTTGCTTCGGACGAGGACGGCGCGATCAGCACCGCCTTCGGCACCTGGGTCGAAAAATCGATGTACGGCCGCAAATATATGGGGATGGAGCGCGCCACCTATCTGATCGGCGCCGACGGCCGCGTGCTGAAGGCATGGCGCAAGGTGAAGGTGCCGGGCCATGCGGCGGAGGTGTTGAAGGCGGCAACCAGCGCATGATGGACGCGCTGGGCCTCCAGCATTTCAACCTCGCACCGCATGCGGCGGCGCTGCTGATCGCATATCTCCTCGCGCTGCCGATCGGCTGGAACCGTGAGAAGGCCGAGCGGACCGCGGGCCTGCGTACCTTTCCGCTGGTCGCCATCGCCGGCTGCGGCTTTGTTCAGGCGGCGGAAAGCATGACCGGCGAGAGTCCCGAAGCGCTGGCGCGGGTCATTGAGGGCATCATCGTCGGCATGGGCTTCATCGGCGGCGGTGCGATCTTGCGCATGAAGCACAGCGTCATGGGAACTGCGACGGCAGCCAGCTTGTGGGTGACCGGAGCCGTCGGCGTGGCGGTCGGGCTGGGCAGCATCGACGTCGCGGCAATGCTCGCAGTGCTAACCTTCCTGACCCTGTCGGTCTTGTCGCCGCTCAAGCCGCATAAGCGCGGTGAAGAGGAGGAACCCAAGCGGGACGAGCAGTAAAAGCGCTCTGATTGGGACCGCCATCCTTGCAGGGACGGCGCTCGCGGTGCTAGCGGCCATGGCAACAAGGAAGTCACCCAAGGGAACCCGCTCGTGGCCGAATTCACCCTGCCCAAGAACAGCAAGATCACCAAGGGTCGTACCTACAAGGCGGAAGAGGGAAGGCGGCTGAAGGCGTTCAAGGTCTATCGCTACGACCCCGACAGCGGGGCCAACCCGCGCTACGACACCTATACGATCGACCTCGACAAATGCGGGCCGATGGTCCTCGACGCGATCATCAAGATCAAGAATGAGATCGACCCGACGCTGACCTTCCGCCGTTCCTGCCGCGAGGGGATTTGCGGGTCGTGCGCGATGAACATGGACGGCAAGAACGGGCTCGCCTGCACCACCGCCATCGACGACATCAAGGGCGAGGTCAGGATCACCCCGCTGCCGCACATGGAAGTGGTCAAGGACCTGGTCCCCGACATGACCCATTTCTACGCGCAATATGCTTCGATCCAGCCATGGCTGAAGAGCGCGTCGCCGGAGCCCTCGGGCAAGGAGCGGCTGCAGTCGCCCAAAGACCGATCGAAGCTCGACGGCCTTTACGAGTGCATCCTTTGCGCCTGCTGCTCGACCAGCTGCCCCAGTTACTGGTGGAATGCCGACAAGTTCCTCGGCCCCGCGATCCTGCTGCAGGCCTACCGCTGGCTGGCCGACAGCCGCGACGAGGCGACCGGCGAAAGGCTCGACCAGCTGGAGGACCCCTTCCGGCTTTACCGCTGCCACACCATCATGAATTGCGCCAATGTCTGCCCCAAGGGGCTGAACCCCGCCAAGGCCATCGCCGAGACGAAGAAGCTGGTGGCGGAGCGCGCCGCTTGAGCGACCAGCCGGCGCGCCTGCCCAACGGCGCTCGCGAGGATCCGGACAACCCCGGCTGGTACAGCTGGGGCGACTTCCCGCGTGGGTCCTTCGCAGCGCAAACCGGCCGGCTGCTGTTCAGGCCGGATGGCGAGGGGCAGGCGCTCTGCCGCATGATCCCAACCGAGGCACATATGAACTTGGGCGGCTCGATCCACGGCGGCGCGGTGATGAGCTTCATCGACATGAGCCTGTTCGCCGGTGGGCGCTGTGCCGGCATGCACGAAGGCCATTATGTGACGCTCGATTGCCACACCCGGTTCGTCGCGCGTGGTCGGATCGGGCTGCCGCTCGATGCCCATGTCCGACTGCTCAAGCAAACCAAGGGCGGGCTGGTGTTTTTCGAGGGCCATTGCGAGCAGGACGGCGAGATCTGCTACGCTTTCACCGGCACGCTGAAGCGGGTCACGCGACCCAACGCGCCGGCCATGGATGACGATGGGGCCCGTCGGTAAGGCCTATGCCGCGCTGGTCGCGGCAAGCGAGCTGAAACCCGATCCCGACCAGGCCAGGGCAGTGCAGGCGCTCGATCGCTTCGCGCGGGAGGCGGCGGGGAAGAAAGCCGGCCTGTTCCAGCGACTGTTTGGCAAGGTCGAGCACGCGCAGGGCGTCTACCTGTGGGGCGGGGTAGGGCGCGGCAAGTCGATGCTGATGGACCTGGCATTCGACAATATCGCGGTCGAACCCAGGCGCCGGACGCATTTCCACGCCTTCATGCTGGAAGTGCATCAGCGGCTGCGCGAGGCACGGAAGAGCGAAGAAGGCGATCCCGTCATCCGCGTAGCCAAGGATATTGCCGATGAGGCCAAGTTCCTCGCCTTCGACGAGATGATGGTCACCAACAGCGCCGACGCGATGATCATGTCGCGGCTGTTTACCGCGATGCTCGGCGAAGGCGTTGCGATCGTAACGACATCGAACAGGCCGCCGCGCGATCTATACAAGGACGGGCTCAATCGGGAGCTTTTTATCCCCGTCATCGAACTGATCGAGAAGCGGATGGGGGTACTGCCGCTGAACGGCCCGATCGATTACCGGCTCGACCGCATGCGGGGCCTCGACACCTGGCTGGTGCCGAACGGTCCCGAAGCTACCGACCGATTGAGCGCTGCCTTTTTCCAGCTGACGGATCATCCGGTCGAGGACCGGGCGGCCGTGCCGTCAGAAGAACTGGACGTCGGCGGAGGACGGCTGCTGCATGTGCCGAAAAGCCTGAAGGGCGTCGCGGTGTTCTCGTTCAAGCGGCTTTGCGGCGAGGCGCGGGGCGCGGCCGATTATCTGGCGATTGCGCGCCGCTTCCACACGGTGATCATCGTCGGCATCCCGGTCATGACCCGCGAGATGCGCAACGAGGCGGCACGGTTCGTGACCCTGATCGACGCGCTCTACGAGCATCGCGTGAAGCTGCTCGCCGCGGCGGACGCGAGGCCGGCCGGCCTTTATCGGTCAGGCGACGGCCGGTTCGAGTTCGATCGCACGGTCAGCCGGCTCGAGGAAATGCAGAGCGCCGATTATCTCGGCGAGGGGCATGGGTTGCACGAATAGCATGGAGGGCGAGAGCGATGCTCGCGCGAACTTGGTACACTGAAATCGATCCCGATCGGGCCGAGGAATATGAGCGCTTCGCCCGCGAGATTTCGCTGCCGATGTTTCGCGCTCAACAGGGCTTCGCGGGAGTCCTGATGGTGCGCGACGGCACCCAGTGCCGAGTGATCACCTTGTGGCACGGTCCGGAGGACATCACCGCCCTGGAGACTTCACCGACCTACCAGCACACCGTTGCCAGGATCATCGGCGCAGGATTTCTCCGCGGCGACCAGAGGGTCGAAGTGATGGATGCGCACCTGTTTGCGTCCGATTTGAATTCCGAGGTCGCGCGCTAGAAGCGCATGGCTACCGCCACGCCGCCGCCCTTCGAATCGCCCCATGGCAGCCATTGCACCCTGTCGCTCTTGCGGCTGGTAAGCAGCCAGCCCGCCGCTTCGCCGATCACCGCGCCGGCGATCACGTCATGGACGAAATGCTTGTCGGCCTTGACCCGGGCGACGCCCACGAAAACCGCAACCACGTGCGCCGGGATACCGACCTGCCAGCCGTGGCGCTTGTGCAGCGTCGCCGCGGCGGCGAAGCTTGACGAGGCGTGGCCGGACGGGAAGCTCTTGTCATTGCTCTCGTCGGGCCGCTCCTCCTCGATCACCAGCTTCAGGCTGCTGGTAGCCGCATAGGTCGCGCCCAATGAAAAGGCGGCCTGCTTCGTCCCGTCCCAGTCGCCTTGGACGGAAGGCAGCCCAAGCGCGGTGACCACCAGCACGCCGCGGCCGATGTCGCTGGCCGTAGCCCAATCGTCCTCATCGGCATGGGCGGGCGAGGCAATGAACAGCGTTGCCGCGATGACCGATATCGCAAGGCGCTTCATGACATTCTTCCTACGCCTTCCTGACTCGCTTGCCGAGCGGCGATGCGGGTCCTAGCGTCCCGCCAAACTCCGGAGGGACCCCATGCGTTTCATTCTTGCTGCCTCGCTGATTGCCCTGTCTGCTGCCTCGCTGGCCCAGTCACCGCCGAACATCGTCGCTCAACCGACCAAACTGGATGCCAACTGGCAGGCCAAGACCCGCGCCTTCTATGAAAAATCGGTCGAAATCCCGACGGTTGCCGGCCGGGGCCAGATGCCGGCGCAGGCCGAGCTGATTGCCAATGAACTCCGTGCGGCAGGCTTCGCCGACGCCGATATCAAGATTGTGCCCTATGAAGGCGTGCCGGGCGACAAGACGGTTGCCCTGGTCGCCCGCTGGCGCGCCGACAATCCCAAGGCCAAGCCGATCCTGCTGATGGCCCACATGGACGTGGTCGAGGCGAAGCGCGAGGACTGGAAGTATGACCCGTTCGAATTCCGCGAAGAGGGCGGCTATTTCTACGGGCGCGGCAGCTACGACAACAAGGCCGGGATGACCGGCCTCACCATGTCGTTCCTCAAGCTGAAACAGGCCGGCTGGAAGCCGAAGCGCGACCTTATCCTGTTTTTCACCGGCGATGAGGAAACCAAGGGTCAGGGCGCGCGGCTGGGCGCCACCGAATGGCGGCAGCTGATCGACGCCGAATATGCGCTCAACAGCGACGGCGGCGGCGGCGCCTTCCTTGCCAATGGCATGCCGCTCGGCTTCGGGCTGCAGACCGCGGAAAAGACCTTCCAGAGCTTCCAGTTCACGGTCCGCAACAAAGGAGGGCATTCCAGCCGTCCCCGCCCGGACAATGCCATCTACGAGCTGGCGACGGCGCTCAAGAAGCTGGAGGCGCATCGATTCCAGCCGATGCTCAATGAAACGACGCGCGGCTATTTCGCTTTGCGGGCGGCGCAGGAGGGCAACAGCGACCTCGGCAAGGCGATCCGCGCCTGGCTCGCCAATGAACAGGATGGGGCCGCGGCCGATGCGATCGAGGCCAGCGAGCTGGAAGTCGGCCTGACCCGGACCCGCTGCGTCGCGACCGAGCTGCAAGGCGGCCATGCCGACAACGCGCTGCCGCAAATGGCGCAGGCTACGGTCAACTGCCGCATCATGCCCGGCGTCACTCCCGACGCGATTCAGGCGGAGCTCAAGGGAATCGTCGGAGCCGGGGTCGAGGTGACGAAGGACACCAACTACGAAGGACGGTCGACTCCCGTCACGCCGCAGCGGGCCGATGTCACCAGGGCCTATCAGGAGGCGGTAACCGCGCTCAACGGCAAGGGCGTTCCGGTCGCGCCCTATATGTCGGCGGGGGCGACGGACGGCGCGTTCTTCCGCGAAGTCGGGATTCCGGTCTACGGCATGGACGGCAGCTGGGTGATCTCGCCCGAGGACGAGCGCGCGCATGGCCTCGACGAGCGCATGCCGGTCCGCGCCGTTTACGACAATGTGCTGTTCTGGGAGATGGTGCTGAAGGCACTGGCCGGAAAATGAGGAAAAGGCCGCCCGAAGAACCGGACGGCCTTCTCTTTGGACCTCGTGGAACTAGCGCAAGACCGCGCTGACGACCTGCGAGACGAGCATGGTCGCGGGGTCGACGCGGTAGACGTAGCCGTCCCCGTAATAATAGTTGTAGCCCGGCTGGAAGCCGTAACGCGTGCGCAGGTCATAGGGGATCTGGTTGTAGTTCCAGGCATAGCCGTAATTGCCCGGCCAACGCTGGCCGATATTGTACAGCTTCTTTGCCTGGCCCGGCGGCAGGCAGCCATTGTTCTTCTTGGCCAGGCCCGGTGGGCACCCGCCGACGCCATAGCCTACTGGGCCATGGTTGACGTGGGCGTGGGGATTGCCCTTGCCCTTCCCCTTGCCGGGTTCGGCAAGCGTCGGGGCGGTCGAGGCGAGCGCCGCGACGCCCGCGAGGAGGAGGATCTGTTTCATGACCGGTACAATGCCTCAAGCGGGCTGAATGATCCATGACGCAACCATTAACCGTGGCGAGCCGCCAGAAAAGGCAACCGCGTGCGGCTTGTCGGGCGGTTGCCCAACCCTGGTTTCCCGTCTAGAGCGCGCCCGATTCCGCGCGTCCGCGCGGTCCCCATATTCGTAAAGGGATGCAGGCAG
>DASTOV010000044.1:0-2863 GCA_035720125.1 Sphingomicrobium sp.
ATGGTCGTCTTGCCCGAGCCGGTACCGCCGGAAATGACGACATTCATGCGGCAGGCGCCGGCGATCTTCAGGCAGGTCGCCATCTTCTCGGACATGGAACCGAAGCCGCGCATCATGTCGAGCGTGATCGGCTTTTCGGAGAATTTACGGATGGAGATGGCGGTGCCGCGCAGCGACAGCGGCGGGATGATGACGTTGACGCGGCTGCCGTCCTGCAGGCGGGCGTCGGCCAGCGGCGTGGTCTGGTCGACGCGGCGGCCGACCTTGTTGACGATGCGCTGCGCGATCTGGAACAGATGCTCCTCGTCGCGGAACTGGATCTTGGCCAGCTCCAGCTTGCCCTTGCGCTCGATGAATGTCTGGTCGGGGCCATTGACCATGATGTCGCTGACCGCCGGATCGGCGAGCAGCTCTTCCAGCGGCCCGAGGCCCAGCAATTCGTCGACCAGCACCTTTTCCAGCGCGAAGGTTTCGCGGCGGTTGAGGTTGATCTTCAGCTCGGCCAGCACCTCGGAGATGATCGGGCGGAATTCCTCGGCCAGCTCGTCCTTGCCGAGCGTCGCCGCCGCTTCCGGATCGACGCGTTCCAGGAGGCGGGGCAGCACCTGCTCCTTGATGCGGTGGACCGAGGCCTCGAAGCCCTCGGACTTGCTGCTGGCACGGTCGCCGCTGGCGTTCTGGCGGTCGTTGAGGCGGTCCATGGCACCCATGCCGCCGCCGGGCGTGTTCGACGCGCCGCCGCTTGCCGGTGCATCTTCCTCGGGGACTGGCGGAAGGTCTTCGACCGGTGGGAACTGATCGCCGCCGGCGGGAGTGGCTCCCCCCTTCATCGGGCGGGCGACGCCGAACTGCGGCCGCTGTCCAGCACCAAGACCGTTACGCTTGCCGAATGCGTTCATAACTGACGAATCCCAGTTCAATCCGCGGAAAACCGAATTGGTGAATAGGGGACAAACTTTGAGAAAAGACTAATATCGGACCGAATTGGCCCTGGGGAACGACCGGTCCGAAGCGGTTCCTACCGCCTGGTCCAGGTCAGCCAGCTGCTGGCGACATAGTTCCAAACCGACCCGACGATCGCGCCGGCGATGCCCGCGATCCACCAGCCGTGGAACTGTTCATAAACGAGGCTGCCGATGCCGACGTTGGCAACAGCGCCCAGCGAGCAGACCAGGTAGAAGGAGAAGAGGCCGCCGATCCACGTCCAGCCGGTCAGTTTGCGGTCGCGATAGGTGAAGCTGTTGTTGAGCGCGAAGTTGAAGGTCATCGCCCCGATTACCGCCACGGCCTGGGACGTGGCGAAGGGTGCTCCGGCCAGGTTGAGCGCGAGGTAAAGCAGCGCCAGGTGGACGCCGACGCCCAGCAGGCCGATGGCGCCGAACTGGATCAGCTTGACCGGGACGAAGCGGCCGAATGCCTTGTCGAGCAGCAGCTCGACATATTCCATCGCCACCATGCTATCGAGCTTGGACTCGCCGGCCGTGCGCGTGCCGAACGTATAGCCGACCTCCGCCAGCTTAAGCGGGCGAGGGTGGGAGGCGACGAGATCGAGCAATATCTTGTAGCCAACCGTGCTGAGACGCGGCGCCGCTTCCAGCAGGATGTCGCGACGGACGGCGAAGAAGCCGCTCATCGGATCCGACATCTTCGTCTTCATGATCGGCGAGGCGAGCCTGGTCGCGAAGCGGCTGATCTTCAGCCGGTCCTCGGCCCAATCGCCGGTCGAGCCGTTGGCGGCATAGCGGGTGCCGATCGCCAGTTCCTTCCCCTCCTCGGCGATCGCGCGATAGAGATCGGGCAGGATCTTCTCGTCATGCTGCAGATCGGCGTCGATCACCGCGACGATCGGCGTCGTGGAGGCCAGCGCCCCCTCGACCACCGCCGAGGCAAGGCCGCGGCGGCCGAGGCGACGGACCAGGCGGACGCGACGGTCGCGCTGGGCAATGCCGGTCAGCAGTTCCGGCGTGCCATCGTTCGAGCCGTCGTCGACGAAGATCGCTTCCCATTCGATCCCGGCAAGCGCGACGCCGAGCCGTTCGAGCAGGGGCTCGACATTGCCGGCTTCGTTCAAGGTGGGGATGACGACGCTAAGCTGCAGCGGCGTGTCGCGCCCAACATTCTTCCGTTCGACGGACTGCTGCAGCATTCGGATTACCCCGGAGAAGTCGAGGGTATCACCCAAGCAGTTCAAGGTAAAAGGATAGTTAATGCTTGGCCGGCGCCAGGTCGCGGCGCTGCCAGACCTGGATGGTCTGCAGCGCTTCGCCGCCGCGATCGGGAAGAGCGAGGACAAGGAGATAATGATCGGCAAGCGTGCGGACCAGCAGTTGCCGCGCGGGCCTTTGCATTTCGGACAGGCGGATCGACTGTGACACGATAACCGCCGGCCGTGAGGCCAGGATGCGCGCGATTTCCGTCTCCTGGTCGGTGCCGATCGCCGATCCTTCGTTGGCCAGGCCGAGGTGATAGGGGAACAGATATTTGGTTGGCCGGCAGGCCGGCGACAGGGCGTAGAGCGCCGAGGGACCATTGACGACATAGATGCACCCGCCGCGGCGCGCAGCCTCGACGCTGGCCAGCGTCCGGTCGAACATCTGCCGGGATATCTGGCCCTTGGCCCATGCCGCCCTTTGCTGCGGCACCAGGTTGAATAGGATGGCGACGAGGGCCAGCCAGCCGACCAGCCCGTCGAGGACGCTGGCCGCCGACAGGGCCAGGGGCACGACCAGGGGCAGCGCATAGTGAGGAAAGAAGTTGGGGATCATGATGAATCCGGCGATCGCGGCGAGCAGCCAGCCGACCAGCATGTTGCGCCGAACCGTCATGATTGATTCTCGCTTCCGGCGGGCGATGCCCAGCACGG
>DASTOV010000045.1:0-2306 GCA_035720125.1 Sphingomicrobium sp.
GGACGAGGCCAGCCTCAAGGGCTTCGACCAACCGATCCGGTTCTTCCGGCTGAGGCTGTAATCCTAAAGTATGGGATAGGCCCGCTGCGCCGTCCCGACACATCAATTCTTAACGCCTGCGGGCCAAAGCTGGTCGCGGGCAGGGACTTTTCGTAGTTCGGACTTTTCCCATGAGTGCGTTAGCATTGGTTCGCATGAGGAGGGAGACCGAATTGGGGGTCAACGAAGCAGACCAACAGACCGGGGAGCGGGATTGGCAGGCGCGCTATCCCGAGTTCTGCGCGCGGGCCAAGGGGACCAACGTCAACGACCGCACCCTGCTGGCGACCGACTACCTGAACCACGTCAACGAAATCATCATGCTGCTGGAGCTGGTGCCCGATGCGCCGGAATGCCTGGAGGATTGCCGGGCCTGGCAGCCGATGAGCTACACCCAGCATTTCGAGGCCTCTTCCATCGCCGACCGCGACCTTGCGATCGAAGCCTACGCATTCTCGCCGCCGGAGTTCCGCGGCAATTTCGACCGGCTGATCGCAGAAATGCACCGCGTGATCGCCGGCGCGCTGGCCAGGGTGGAGGCCGCGTCCGCCCAGGGCGACGAGGAGCGCGTGCGGCGCGTGATCGAAATGGCGGTCGCCGCGCTCAAGACCATGGTCGATCACGCCAGTTCCACCATCCATGGCGACGCCCAGATCATGGACCAGGCGGCTATCGATGGCCTCATGGACATGATGTAGATCGCGAGCGAAGTCTTTGGCGTTCCTAGACTTCCAATAATCCCGTCCGCTATAGTCCCAAGGCCGTTGCTGCACTGCGGAAGGGACGCCTTTTGGCCGATTTCACCGACCATAAGCGGAAGGATTGGGAAGCGCTGGCGGCCAAGGAGCTGAAAGGCGCCGATCCCGCGACCTTGACCTGGACGACGCCGGAAGGCATCGCGGTCAAGCCGCTCTATACCGCCGACGATCTGGAGACGCTGGAGGTGCCCGGCGGCCTGCCCGGCCTGCCGCCCTTCACCCGTGGCCCGCGCGCCACCATGTATGCCAACCGGCCCTGGACCATCCGGCAATATGCCGGTTTCTCGACCGCCGAGGATTCCAACGCCTTCTACCGAGACAACCTGCGGCGCGGGCAGATGGGGCTCAGCGTCGCCTTCGATCTCGCCACCCACCGCGGCTACGATTCCGATCACCCGCGCGTGGTCGGCGACGTCGGCAAGGCCGGGGTTGCGATCGACTCCGTCGAGGACATGAAGATCCTGTTCGACGGCATCCCGCTCGACAAGATGAGCGTGTCGATGACCATGAACGGCGCTGTCTTGCCGGTGCTCGCCAGCTTCATCGTCGCGGGCGAGGAGCAGGGCGTGAAGCAGGAGCTGCTCTCCGGCACCATCCAGAACGACATCCTCAAAGAGTTCATGGTGCGGAACACCTACATCTATCCGCCCACGCCCTCGATGCGCATCGTCGCCGACATCATCGCCTACACGGCGCAGCGCATGCCCAAGTTCAACTCGATCTCGATCTCCGGCTATCACATGCAGGAGGCCGGCGCGACCGCGGTGCAGGAACTCGCCTTCACGCTGGCCGACGGCCTCGAATATGTGCGCGCTGCCTTGTCGAAGGGTTTGAAGGTCGACGATTTCGCGCCGCGGCTCAGCTTCTTCTGGGCCATCGGCATGAACTTCTTCATGGAGATCGCGAAGCTGCGCGCCGCCCGCTATCTGTGGGCCAAGCTGATGAAGCAGTTCGACCCCAAGGATCCGAACAGCTCGGCGCTGCGCACCCATTGCCAGACCTCCGGCGTCTCTCTGACCGAGCAGGACCCCTACAACAACGTGGTGCGCACGACCATAGAAGCGCTGGCTGCTGTGCTCGGCGGCACGCAATCGCTGCACACCAACGCGCTGGACGAGGCCATCGCCTTGCCGACGCCGTTCTCGGCCGCGATCGCGCGCAACACCCAGCTCATCATCCAGGAAGAATCCGGCGTGCCGCACGTCATCGATCCGCTAGGCGGCAGCTACTACGTCGAGAGCCTGACCAACTCCCTGGTGGTCGAGGCCGAGAAGCTGATCGCCGAGGTGGAGGCGCTGGGCGGCATGACCAAGGCGGTCGAGTCCGGCATGCCCAAGCTGCGCATCGAGGAAGCCGCGGCGCGCCGCCAGGCCCGCGTCGACCGGGGCGACGACGTCATCGTCGGTGTCAACAAGTACCGGGCCACCGGCGACGAGGGCGTCGAGATCCTCGACGTCGACAACGCCGCGGTGCGGGAGAGCCAGATCGCCCGGCTGGCCCGCATCCGGG
>DASTOV010000046.1:0-12653 GCA_035720125.1 Sphingomicrobium sp.
GCCACGCATCATCGGCAAGCTCGGTCACCACCTTGACCCGCTCGCCAAGAGTACGGTCGAGAAGTTCGCTCATTCCGCCAACCAGAACCGCAGTATCGACCCGCTCCGGCATCAGCGGTTCGGATCGGGCAAAGGACAGCAGGCGGCGGGTCAGGGCCGCGGCCCGGGTCGCGCCTTCCATTGCATTGGTGAGATGCGTCATCACCTCGCGACGCGGGCCATTCAGCCGTCGGCGAGCCAGGTCGATGCCGCCAACGACGACGGCCAGCATATTGTTGAAATCATGGGCGATGCCGCCGGTTAGTTGTCCGACGGCTTCCATTTTCTGGACCTGGCGGAGCTGCGCCTCCGCTGCCTTGCGTTCGATCGCCTCCGCCTTCAAATTCTGGTTGGCTTCCCACAACTCCTGCGTCCGTTCGCGAACAGCCGCCTCAAGCTGGAGAGAGCGCTCCGCCTCGGATTCGGCCTCCTTGCGGACGGCGGCGCTCTGGCGCAGCACCTGGATGGAGATATAACCCATGAAGATCGCGAACAGGCCGACGATGACGCCGAGCCAGCTTAGGTAATCGGTGAGGCGGTTGGCCTCGGCCGAGAATAGCTGCGATTCCTTGATTTTGGCGGACAATGCTGCACGTTCCGCCACGGCGATCTCGGCCAGCTTGCCTCTCAGCTGCGTGCCGACATCGCCCGCTTCCCCCTCGCGGGGTAGGGAAATCGAATAGTAATAGCTCAGCCCATAGGTTTTCTGACGGCCGGCGATATAGCGGGCGACGTCGCTGAACTGCTGTCCGCGCTCGATGAACAGGCGGCGCAGGTCCCGGACACGCGCTTGCTGCTGCGGATCGCGCGAGACCGAGCGTTCCAGCTGCGCAAGCTGCTGGCCGGCCAGCCGCCACTGGGCATAATAGCGGCTGCCGCTTGTTTGTGGATCTTCGTCGAGCGCGTAACGCCCTACCGCGGCTTCCGCCCGGGCAATGCTCGCGTCCATCGTGCGGGTAAGCAGGGTCACATCGTAGGCGTGACGCTCCGCCTTCAGCGCTTCGTCGCGGGCATTGTTGGTCATCGCGACAAGTACGACCATGCCCAGCAGCACCAGCGTCGCAATAAACGCCATGGCCGCGGCCAGGTTACCGCGGCGCCAGTCCAGCCGTTGCTCGTCACCTGGCGTCATGACGCCAGTCTAACCGTGCGATTCCTCCGGGGAAACCCTGAAAAGTTCAGCCAATAACTCCGGTCTTCCGGCCTGCGGCTTCGAACATGCCAAGGATTTCCCCGACCTGCTCGCTCGAATGCTCGGCACAGAGCGAGCAGCGCAGCAGCGTCATGCCGGCCGGTGTTGCCGGCGGGCGCGCAAGATTGACGTACAGCCCCTCGTGGAGAAGCGCCTCCCACATCGCGGCTCCGCGCTCCAGGTCGGGCATGATCACGGCGATGATCGCCGATTGCGGCTCGTCGGTCCCGAGCGTGAAGCCCAGTGCCTTAAGTCCAGCATGAAGCGTCTTGCTGTTTTCCCACAGATGCGCGCGCTTGTTCGATCCATGCATCAGCTTGCGGATCGACGTCGCAGCCGTGGCGACCACGCTCGGCGGCAGCGAGGCGGTGAAGACATAAGGGCGGCAAACCAGTCGCAGAATCTCGAATTTGGGATGGTTGGAGACGCAGAAACCACCGACCGTCCCGACCGATTTGGAGAAGGTGCCGATGATGAAGTCGACGTCATCGATCACGCCCTGCGCCTCGGCGACGCCGCGGCCATGCGCGCCGATGAAGCCCATTGAATGGGCCTCGTCGACGAGGACCATCGCGCCAGCTGCCTTGGATACCGCCACCATTTCCTTGAGCGGCGCAATGTCGCCCAGCATGGAATAGACGCCTTCCAGCACGACCAGCTTGCCTGCGTCGGGTGGCAGGCGCTTCAGCCGCTTTTCGAGCGCATCGACGTCGTTGTGACGGAAGGGGACGATCTGCGCATTGCCGAGCGCACAACCGTCATAGATCGACGCATGGCTGTCGATATCGAGGATGATATAGTCATCCTTGCCGGCGATAGTGGAAATGATGCCGAGGTTGGCCTGGTAGCCCGTCGAGAACACCATGGCATGGTCCATGGCGTAAAAGTCCTTGAGCGCCTCCTCGACTGCCTTGTGCCCGACATAGGTGCCGTTGAGCACCCGGCTGCCGGTCGTGCCGGAGCCGAATTCGTCCAAGGCCTTCTTGCCCGCCTCGACCACATCGGGATCGAAGGTCATGCCCATGTACTTGTAGGTGCCGAGCAGGATGGTCTTGCGCCCGTTGCAGATGGCGACGGTCGGCGACACGACCCTTTCCATTACCAGCCCGAAAGGATCGGTGACCCCGGTCGACAGCAGCTGTTCGCGGGTTTCGATCAGCGGATCGAACTTGGAAAAAAGGTCGGTCGCCGAGCTGTCGGATGGCGGCTCGCCTGCGGCCTGGCGAAGGGCATTGATGGACATGGGACTTACCCCCTGAGCTTGCCGACCGCGTCGACCAGCTGTCCGACGGTTTCGATTTCCGCCTGCTGGTTCATGGTGATGACAATGTCGAATTCGTCTTCGATGTTGGCGACAAAGTCGAGAACGGTCAGGCTGTCCCACTCCAGGTCCTGGGCGAAGCGAGTCGCATCCGTGACCTCGACCTTCTTCTTGTTGAACGGCTCGATCAGGGCCTTCACCCTGGCGTCGGTCTCGGCTCGGTCGGTCATGCTCGCGTCCTAGTGTTGCGCGTGGGCTTTCGCAATCGAATGGGGCGCAAAGAGGGCGAACTTCGCCGCCCGGCCAGGCCTAGACCTGATGTTACAGCGAACGGAGCAGGTCGATTGTCGGCTTATCAGGCATTCGTGGGAAGTGTGCCCGCGATGATCGGATACGCACGGGGCTTGCTTCCTGCCTCAATACGCTGTTGCATGGTGCCGCCAGCAATTCGGGGGACAGACATGAGCAAGTCCGGAGGCGAACCGCAAGCCGGCACTTCGACGCCTCAGGCCGCATCGCCGGTTCCGCCGTCCGGTCCGGTCGCGGGCGAAGCGCAACGCTACTTCGAGCCCGAATATATCAACGTGCTGGCCGCGGCCCACGCCGGCAACCTCGAGCTTTCGAACATGGCGGACAGCAAGGCGTCGATATTATTGGGCGCCAGCTTTGTCGTCTTCGGCCTGTCCATTTCCGATATTGCCGCCGGCCAGGCCAGCGTGCCATTGGTCGTCCTCACCGCATTCTCCTTCGTCGCGACCGTGCTCGGTGTTCTAACGGTTCGCCCCGCGCGCATCCGCGACTGGAAAGTGGAACCGGGCAAATCCAACATCATGTTCTTCGGCAGCTACACCAACGTCACGAGGGAGCAGTTCATCGACCAGTGCGTCGAAACGCTTGCCTCGCCCGAGGAGTCGATCCGGGTGATGGCCCGTGACATTTACGACCACGGACAGCTGCTCAAGAAGGACAAGTTCAGCTGGCTATACTGGAGCTATACGGCCTTCCTGTGGGGCATGTGGATCACCGCCGTAGTAGTCGTTGGCGACCTGCTCTTCGAACGGTTCTAAGCGGCCCGCTAATCATCATTATCCCGTCTCTTGCGACGCTGCATGACGTCACTCATCGCAGCAGCCAGAATGCCGGTCGGCAGGGCAATAGTACCGATCGCAGCAATCGAAACCAGCGCGGACAGGAACCTGCCCAGAGGCGTGATCGGATAGACGTCGCCATAGCCAACGGTCGTCAGGGTCACGATCCCCCACCACAGCGAGCGCGGGATGCTGCCGAACTTTTCGGGCTGCGCATCCCCCTCGGCATAATAGAGCATCGAGCTTGAGATCAGCAGGACGAAGGCGGCGAGCGAAAAGGCCAGGAAAAGCTCCTCGCGGCGCGACGAAATCGCCAGTCCGAGGTCCTGCCATGCCCTGGAGAATCGTCCCAATCGCGCCAGCCTGAGGATCCGGAAGAAACGGACCATGCGAAGCGCCAGCGTGGCCCCGCCGGAAAAGGCGAAGAAGGACGGAATGATCGCCATCAGGTCGATGATCGATGTCGGCGATAAGATGAACCTCAGTCGCGGGTATCTGTGGCCTGAATAGACCGGGTTAAGGTCCGCGACCCAGAGTCGCGCGAGATATTCAACCATGAAGACGATGCCGAATCCGACTTCGGCCCAGCGGAAATATTGCTCCCTGCCCGCAGAAACCGTCGGTTCGGTTTCGATAACCGACGAGCCGACCGCCGCGAGGATCAAAAAGATGATGGCGATGTTAACGCCGGACAGGCCCTTCGCCCGTGCGCTCGGATCGACTTGTCGAAATACGGCCTGCTTGAGTGCCCCAACCGCCATAATCCCCCCGGTATTCGCCCAGACGATGTTTAGTCCATTTCGATCGCCCTGTTGAGGCGGTTTGCAAATCGACCCCGGCAGTCCGGGATGCTAAAGCCAGCCCTGCTCGCGATACCATCGCGCCGTATCGGCCAGACCCTGCTCTGTTTCGACCTGCGGTTTCCACAATTGTTCCGGGGCGCCGCGGCCCGGATCGACCATCCAGTCGGGATGGCAGAAGAAGGCGACGCGGTCGGCGGTCAACTTGGCCTTGTCGCCCCTCGCCAGCCGGTCGAGCCGCGCGCAGAGGCTGAGGATCGGGCGCGGCGTCGTAAGCGACAGAACTCCCCTGCCCAAGGCACCACCGAGCGCCTGGCCAAACTGTTCATGGGTCCATCCGCCGTGCCGGCCGTCGTCGGGCTCGACCAGCAGCCCCTTCGGCGCGGCCGGATCGGCGAGCGCCAGCAACAATCGTCCGAGATCGTCGACATGAATCAGCGACAAGCGGCCCTCGGGGGGGAGCAGCACGAAGCCGCGCTTTGCCATGCGAAACAGGTCGAGCGTTTCTTTGTCACCGGGTCCGTAGACGGCGGGCGGGCGGACGATTGCCGATGCGAGCGGCGAGTTGCCAACCAACGCTTCGGACCCGGCCTTGGTCGCGCCATAGATGGACAGCTTCGGTTCGCGCGCGGCGAGCGATGACACATGGACGAAGCGCCTGACCTCAGCCTTCTCGGCAGCGGCCAGCACGGTGCTGGTCCCCGTCACATTGCCCGCCTCGAAGCCCGCGGCGTCGCGTGCGTTGATGACGCCGGCAACATGGATCACTGCGTCGGTGTCCTCTGCCAGCGGATGCAGGCTGTCAGGTAGGTCGAGCGCCCCCTCGATCCAGGTGACGCCCTCGCGATCGGGTTGGGGCCGGCGGGTGAGCGCGCGGACCTGGTGGCCTTGCCTGACTGCCAGCTCGAGCAGCCGGCTGCCGACAAAGCCCGTCGCTCCGGTGATCGCCAGTTTCATGGCAGTGGCGACCATGTGATCGGCTCGGCCGGGCCCTCGTCATCGACCCGCTCCTGGTGCAGCCGCTCGAGGAGCGCATCCAGGACCGGACCGATCCCGATCGCCCCCGCCGCGCTCAAAGGGAAGACCGGCATGCCGCTCGCTTCTTCAAGCTCGGCCGACAATGCTGCGATCAGCTCGTCGTCAAGCGTGTCGATCTTGTTCAGCGCCAGCACGACCGGCTTGTCGGCAAGGCCTGCGCCGTAGGAATCGAGCTCGTCGCGGACGATGCGGTAGCTGGTGGCGACATCCTGGTCATTGGCATCGACCAGGTGCAGCAGCACCTGGCAGCGTTCGATATGGCCGAGGAATCGATCGCCTACTCCCGCCCCTTCGGCAGCGCCCTCGATCAGCCCCGGGATGTCGGCGACCACGAACTCACGGCCGCGATGGTTGACCACGCCGAGCTGCGGGCGAAGCGTGGTGAAGGCGTAGGCGCCGACCTTGGCCTGGGCATTGGTGACCGCGTTGATGAAGGTCGACTTGCCGGCGTTGGGCAGGCCGACCAGCCCGACATCGGCGAGCAGTTTCAGGCGCAGCCAGACCCACATCTCTTCTCCGGGCCAGCCGGTGCCATGCTGGCGTGGCGCGCGGTTGGTCGAGCTTTTGTAGCTGGCGTTGCCACGACCGCCGTCGCCGCCCTTCAGGAAGTGGATCCGCTGCCCTTCCTCGGTGAAATCGGCGAGCAGGGTGCGTTCCTCGTCATCGGCCAGGATCTGGGTCCCGACCGGTACCTTGATCAGCAAGTCCCTGCCGCCCGCCCCAGTCATGTTCGATCCGGCGCCGCCCTTGCCGCGCGGGGCGCGGAAATGCTGGGTATAGCGAAAGTCGATCAGCGTGTTGAGGCCGGGCACCGCCTCGAACACGATGTCGCCGCCCTTGCCGCCGTCGCCGCCGTCGGGGCCGCCGAACTCGATGAATTTCTCGCGCCGAAAGCTGACGGCCCCGGGGCCGCCGGCGCCGGAGCGAATGAAGATCTTGGCCTGGTCGAGAAAATGCATGGTGGGCGCTTTACCGACAAATGCGGCGAAAAGGCAGCGATGTCAGCCGTGGGGATGCCGCGCTTCGATCTCCGACCGCAGGCCTTGCGTCGCGATGGTCCGGGCGGCGTCGCGCGGTAGACCAAGCGCCTCGGCGATCTCTGGACCAAGCAGCGAGTCGCCAAGCGCGGCCAAGACCAGCCACAAGGTGCTTTCGGCGACATGATGCTTCTCGTGACCGACGGTGAGCTGTTCAACCAGCGTGCGGATCGAATCGAGGATCGGATTGAGCGCATCGCGGTTGCCGCTGAGGATCATCCAGGCGGCAAGCGCTCCGGCGCCGCCGGGCCCGAAGGCGTCGAAGGTGCCGTCGACGATCTCCCGCGTGTCGGCCTCGCCGCTGCGCGCGCGTTCTACTGCGTCCGCGATCTGGGCGGTGACCTGCGCGCTGATATGGCCGGCCAGCGCCGACTGTAGCCCGGCCGCGGAGCCGAAATGATGGAGCAGGTTGGCGTGGGTGCGGCCGACGCGCGCCGCGACCGCCTTCAGCGTCACCGCCTGCGGCCCTGCCTCCAGCAGCAGTTCGCGCGCGGCCTCCAGCGCGGCGGCGCGGCTTTCGTCGGGCGACAGGCGTTTACGGGTTTGCAATGTTATTGACATTTATGTAAGTAACAACCAGTTTCCAGTTTCGCTTACCCTTGGAGTGGTTTGATGAGCGCCGCAAGCGTCACACCCGCAGACCTCAGCATCACGCCGCGCGACCGGCGCTTCGCCCGCGAGGCCAAGCCGGCCCGCTGGTGGCACGGCGGCGATCCGTTCGCGACGGCCTTCTACAATGCGCTGTCGGCGACCTTCCCCAGGGGCGAGGCCTTCTTCGTCGAAAGCGTCCGCCTGTTTCGCGAAGGCGCCCCCGACAAGCTGGCCGAAGAAATCAAGGCTTTCACCACCCAGGAGGCGATCCATAGCCGCGAACATGCCGCCTTCAACAAGGCGGCGGTCGATGGCGGCTATGACCTGACGCCGCTTGAGGATCGGATCGAGGCGCGCCTCGCCTTCGTCAGATCCAAGCCGCCGATCGCCTGGCTCGCCTCGACCATGGCGCTCGAACATTTCACCGCGATCTTCGCCCACGAGCTGCTGGGCGATCCGCGCCATCTCGGTCCGGCCGAGGCCGAGGCAGCCGCCATGTGGCGGTGGCATGCGATCGAGGAGATCGAGCATAAGGGTGTCGCCTACGACACCTGGCTGCACGCGACCCGTCACTGGCCGCGGTCCAAGCGGTGGAAGGTGAAGGCCAAGGTCATGCTGAACGCGACCTATAATTTCGTCGTACACCGGACGCTCGGCGCGATCGAACTGCTGCGGCAGGACGGAATTACGGGACCCAGGGCCTGGCTTGGGTTGCTGTGGTTCATGTGGGTTAGGCCCGGGATGATGCGAAAAATATTCAGCGCCTGGGCGTCCTTCTTCATGCCGGGATTCCATCCGTGGAAGATCGACGACCGCTATCTGATCAGGCGCTATGAGGCGGAGGCCGCGCTGGGCGTTGAAAGCGTGAAGAAGGTCCGCCGGGCCGCCGCCTGAGACTTTCACCACAAGCAATGGGATGCGTCGCGTCGTCGGACCGGCGATAGGCGGCTCATGACCATCAAATCACGCATTGCCGCGCTCGACTGGGACCGGCTGACGCAAGAAATCGACCAGCAGGGCTGGGCGACAACGGGGCCGCTGCTGACCGACGAGGAGCGCGTGTCGCTGGCCGGCGCATATCACGATGACCAGCTTTATCGGAGCAAGGTCGTCATGGCACGGCATGGCTATGGCCGAGGCGAATATCGCTACTTTACGTACCCGCTGCCCGCACTGGTCCAGCAGCTTCGGTACAGCCTCTACGAGCGGCTGACGCCGCTCGCCAATCGCTGGCGCGAGGCTCTGGGCAACAACGAACGCTTCCCAGCCGGCCATCAGGATTATCTCGACCGGTGCCATGCGGTGGGGCAAGTGCGACCGACGCCGCTGATCCTGCGCTATGGCGAGGGCGACTATAATTGCCTGCACCAGGACCTGTACGGCGAGCTCAATTTCCCGCTGCAGGCAGCGATCCTGCTGTCAGGCCCGGGCAAGGATTTCACCGGCGGCGAGCTGGTGCTGACCGAGCAACGGCCGCGCATGCAGTCGCGGGCACAGGTGGTGCCGCTGGAAGCAGGTGAGGCGGTGATCTTCGCCGTCAATCATCGCCCGGTGCAGGGCGCGCGCGGCACCTATCGCGTGGCAATGCGTCACGGGGTGAGTACGGTCCGGTCGGGCAGTCGCCATACGCTGGGCATCATCATGCACGATGCGGCTTGAAAAAATCCCCTCCCCCCAAGGCTGGGAGGAGGGGTCAAATGGGGTGATGGAGGGGAGGGTCACCCCATGTGATTGGTCCTTAAGCGGCCATCGCCTCCGCTTCGCCCCGGCCCATCAGCGACAGGCGGTAGATGCGCGACATCGCCTCACCGCCACGCGCGCAGCTGTACCGGGTTGCGCTCATGCCGGTGGGAATGAAGCCGAGCTTTTCCAGCACCCGGCCCGAGGCGGGATTGTCGAGGAAGTGGGAAGCCTCGAGACGCGGCAGCTTCAGCGCCCTGGCGATCTCGATCAGCGCGCGGCCCGCCTCGGTGGCGAAGCCCTTGCCCCAGTGGGCACGCGCGATCCAGTAGCCGAGCTCCACCGCGCCCGACGGCCTCCGGCCAAGGCCGCAGGCGCCGACGATCCGTGGCGGCCCGTCGGTCCTCTCGGTGATCAGGAAGGCAGGCATCGCCGGGTCGCGCGGCGCAGCAAGAAACGCCTCCGCATCTTCCTGGCGGTAGGGCCAGGGCGCCGTCGCCAGGTTGCGCACTACCTGTTCATCGGCGATGGCACGCGCCAGCGCGGGGGCGTCCTCGGCCCAGCCGGGTCTCAGCAACAGTCGCTCGGTACGGGCGAACATGACCAACTTCCTTCTCCTCTCGAGCCGCCCGCTAAGGCCGCTCTGTTTCAGCTTCGGGAGAAGAATTGGTCCCCTTCGTGAATAACGAAAAAGGGAGAGGAGGGGGCTTCCCTCTTCTCCCTTTTCAAGTCCCTTATCGGGTCTCGTCTGGGCTGCCCCCTCCGGGAGCGGCCCTTTATCGACCGATCCCGCTTATTCCGCGGCTTCCGGCATAATGGCTTCGACGTGGACGTATTTGCGACCAAGCTTGCCATCGCGGAAACACACGCGACCGTCGGTAAGTGCAAAAAGCGTATGGTCTTTGCCCAGGCCGACGTTCGTCCCCGGGTACCAGCGCGTGCCGCGCTGACGCACGATGATGTTGCCGGCGAGAACGCTTTCTCCGCCGAACTTCTTCACGCCAAGGCGCTTTGCTTCCGAATCGCGGCCGTTACGCGACGAACCGCCAGCTTTCTTATGTGCCATCTCGTGTGACTCTACTTCTTTGCCTTGGCCGCAGGGGCCTTCTTGGCTGCAGTCTTAGCAGGTGCAGCATCCTTTGTCGACGCCTTGGCCTTCGGAGCGGCTTCCTTCTTCGGAGCGGCGGCCTTCTTCCCCGCTGCTGGCTTCTCGGTCTTCGCAGGTGCAGCAGCCTCGGCCTTTTCCTCGGCCTTCGGCGCGGCAGCCTTCTTGGCGGCGCCCTTGCCGCCGATCGACACGATCTTCAGGATCGTGTGCTGCTGGCGGTGGCCCCGCTTGCGGCGATAATTGTGCCGGCGGCGCTTCTTGAAGACGGTGACCTTCTCGCCCTTCGCCTGGGCGATGATCTCCGCAGCGACGACGAGGCCGGCGGTCGACTTCAGGTCCGACCCTTCGCCCGCAAGGAGCACATCGGTGAGGTCGACGCTGTCACCGGCATTGCCGTCCAGCTTCTCGACAACGATCTTGTCTCCGGGGGCAACGCGATATTGCTTGCCGCCCGTGCGCACGATTGCGAACATGGGCCTCTTCACTTTCCGTCACTTAAGAACCGCGCATGGCAACGCCGCGTGGCGTAGGCCCCGCGCGGGAAAGCGTGCCGCCTATGGGGTGGTAATGATTCTGTCAACCGCCATACTGCGGGAGCGGTGGGCCGTCACGGGAGTAAATCCCGTGACGTCAGTCGCTGCTTCGCGCGCTGGCCGGCAGTCGCCACCTCTTCGCGCTGCTAACGATCGCTGCGCAATCGCTTCGCCGCGCTCGGTGGCTCTCGCTTAGTGCCGATGCTCCGGCTTCAGTTTGTAGCGCTGGCCATCGAAGCCTTCGAATAAGGTGCCGATCGCGGGATGGTCGATGGGCTCCCCTTCATCGTCGCGAACCAGGTTCTGCTGGCTGACATAGGCGACGTAGCTCGATTCCGCATTTTCGGCGAGCAGGTGATAGAAGGGCTGGTCCTTGGCCGGGCGCATCGCCTCGGGAATGGCTTCATACCATTCCTCGCTATTGGCGAACTCGGGATCGACATCGAAAACCACGCCGCGGAAGTCGAGCAGGCGATGGCGCACCATCTCGCCAATGCCGTAGTGGGCGGTCGGAATCTTCTCGGAAGCGGGTACAGTGGACATATATGCAATGTAGTTGACCGTGACGGCCAAGCAAGCGGTTAAACCCTTTGCAATGCCCAACGTCGCTGCTAGAGGCCGCCCCCGACCGATCCCGGCATGCCCGCCGGCCAGCATTATCCTTATCTTTTCGCGGAGAGGTGGCTGAGAGGTCGAAAGCACCGCACTCGAAATGCGGCGTGCCGGCAACGGTACCGTGGGTTCGAATCCCACCCTCTCCGCCATCGCTATGGCCCCGCTTGGCGGGGCCGTTTGCGATGGCCTAGGGTTGGGCGAGGTGCCACCGGGTTCGGGCCGGAGCGGCGCGAAGCGCTGCGGAGACGACCGAGCGCAGCGAGGGCAATCCCACCCTCTCCGCCACTCCTAATCTGAAGCTTCCGCTGCCCTTACCCGCAGCATGGCCAGCGCCGCCAGCAGCATCGTCGCGGCGGCGAAGGCCATGGTGTAGATCGGCTGTTCCGGGAACCATGCCTTCATGATCGATCCCATCACCGTCGCCACCAAAAGCTGGGGAACGACGATGAAGATGTTGAACAGCCCCATGTAGATGCCAAGCTTGGACTGCGGCAGGTTGGATGCGAGGATCGCATAGGGCATGGCCAGGATCGATGCCCAGGCGATGCCGACGCCGATCTCGGCGATCAATAAATGCTGCGGGTCGGTGAAGACGAAGAAGCTGGCATAGCCCGCCGCGCCGCACAGCAGTCCGATGATGTGGGTCTTCGCCTTGCCGATGCGGCGAGCAAGGAAGGGCAGCAGGGTCAGCGCGGCGATGGCCGCGACACCATTATAGACGGCGAACAGCACGCCAACCCAATTGCCCGCCTCCTGGAAGCCGGGGCTGGAGGGATCGGGCGAGGCATAGAAGTTGCGCGCCACGACCGGCGTGGTGTTGATCCACATGATGAACAATGCCGACCAGCTGAAGAACTGTGCCAGGGCCAGTCGCTTCATCACTTCCGGCATGCCGGAAAAGTCGCCGACGATATGGCTCAGCATGTTCGCGGCCTTGTCGCGGCGGGCCATCAAAATCGCGGCGATCGAGGCCAGACCATAGGCGATCAACAGGCCGCCGAGCAGGTACATTTCCTTTTCAAGCTCGAACTGCCTCACGACGATCAGCACGAGCGCGCCAGCCGCCAGCCAGATCAAGCTGCCGCTCAGGCCCCGCGCGGCGAGGGCGCGAATGGTTGGCGAGGGCCCTTCGCTATCCCCGTTGCTGCCGAACGAGCGCATTTGCTCGGGCGAATATTCGTCTGTCGAAATCACTGTCCACAGCACCGCCAGAAACAACGCCGCGCCGCCGAACCAGAAGGCGTAGCGCACCGTGTCGGGAATGCCGCCACCAGCCGCCTCGTTCGACACGCCCCAATGCTCGAGCAGCCACGGAAAAATCGAGCCGATGACCGCACCCGCCCCGATGAAGGCGGTCTGGACCGCATAGCCGGCGGTGTGCTGATCCTTCCTCAGCATGTCGCCGACGAAGGCGCGGAACGGTTCCATCGAGATGTTGAGGCTGGCGTCGAGCGTCCACAGCAGGATCGCCGCGAACAGCAGCACGTCCGCTAGCGGCATCAGGAAAAGCGACATGGCGGCGAGAATCGCGCCGGCCAGGAAGTAGGGGCGGCGCCGACCCAGCCGCCCGAGCCAGGTCCGGTCGCTCATGTGACCGACGATCGGCTGGACCAGCAGCCCTGTCAGCGGCGCCGCGATCCACAGCGCGGGCAGATCGTCGAGCGACGAGCC
>DASTOV010000047.1:0-2749 GCA_035720125.1 Sphingomicrobium sp.
TCCGCAACCACAGCCCGCAGATCATGCTGAAGGCATTCGAGATCGCCGGCTACAGCGCGGCGGAGGTGGAGCAGCGGTTTGGCGGCCTGCTCAGCGCCTTCCGCTTTGGCGCGCCGCCGCACGGCGGCTCGGCGCCGGGCATCGACCGGATCGTCATGCTGCTGGCCGACGAGCCCAACATCCGCGAAGTCATCGTCTTCCCGATGAACCAGAAGGCCGAAGACTTGATGATGAACGCGCCGGCCCCGGTGATGACGAAGCAGCTGAACGAGCTGCATATCCGCATCGTGGCCGACGCCGAACCCAAGGCGGGCTAACGGTTCGCGGCGTCCGTGCCACGGCGGGACGATTTGTCCGTCGGTTGCCCGACGAAAGGCAATTGCGGGCGGTGATCCTTTCGGTTAGCCAGCTTTCGTGCCGATCGATTTAACGGAATTTGAACGGGGAACGCCGTTTCCCGGCGATGCGGATGCAGCCATATCGTCGCTGCAGGAACGATTGGCGCGCCTGCAAACCTCCCAGATCGTGCACCGCAAGCGGGCCATTGTCCTGTTCGAAGGATGGATCGCGTCCGGCAAGCGCGCCGCACTCAGGAGCCTCGCGGGCGCCTGGGACCCCAGCCATTATCGCGTCTATGCGGTCGGCGGCGCAGACGAGGCCGATGACGAACGCCACTGGCTGGCGCCGTTCTGGAGCCGCCTCCCTGCCGCTGGAGACACGACGGTCTTCTTCCGGAGCTGGTATCGGCGGATCATCGAACTTCGCGCGTTCGGTCGCGTGAACGACAAGGTCTGGGCACGGGCGTGCGATGAGGTCAACGAGTTCGAGGCGCAGCAGCGCGACCATGAGACACTGGTGGTCAAGCTGTTCTTCCACGTTTCCGCGGACCGGCAGCACGAGCGATTGACGGAGCGGCAGCAGGATCCCTGGCAGCGCCATCTGCTGACGCAGGAAGATGTCGGCGGCCTGGGGCACCGCAACCGGATCGCCGAAGTGGTGCACGACATGTTCCGCCAGACCGACACGCGCTGGGCGCCGTGGATGGTCATTGACGGCAACGACCTGACGAGCGGCACCATTTCCGCCCTGACGGCGATCGCCGACATGTACGAAAAGGCGATGCCGGCGGAGCCGCCGGCGATCGGCGAAACGGTCGTGGATTTCCGGCACAACAAGAAACCCGAACATAACCGCGCCTGACGGTTTCCCGGTGTAGGCCGGAAAACTCAATCATCCGGATATTGGATCGACATCACTTCATAGCTCTTTTCGCCGGCAGGCAGGCGGACGATGCGCTCGTCGCCGACCCTGGCGCCGACCAGCGCGCGGGCGATGGGGGCCGCCCAACTGACCTGCCCGGAGGAGGCATCGGCCTCATCCTCACCGACCAGCGTGATGATGCGGCGCTCGTCCTCCTCATCGGCCAGCTCGACCGTCGCCCCGAAGCGGACCGTGTCGCGCTGCTCCTGTCGTGCCGGGTCGACCACCTTGGCCGATTTCATGACCTTCGAGAGATGGGAAAGCCGCCGGTCGATCTCGCGCAGCCGCTTGCGGCCGTAGATATAGTCGCCATTCTCCGACCGGTCGCCATTGGCGGCCGCCCAGGCGATGGTTTCGACCAGCGCCGGACGATCGGTCGAGAACAACTGCTCATATTCGGCGCGGATCCGCGCGAATCCCTGCGGCGTGATGAACCGCGGCGGACGGTCTGACATCCGGCGATATTAGCCTGGTCGCGACGACTTGCCGAGATAGGCCGAGATGTGGACCGGCTGCGGTCCCGGCAGCGTCGTATTGAGCCGGTCGTAGACGACGCTGTTTTCAAGCACGCGCTGGACGTAGCCGCGAGTCTCCTCGAACGGGATCTTCTCGATCCAGCTGACGATGTCGATGTTGCCGCGCGGGTCGCCAAAGCTGCTGACCCAGCGGCGCACATTGCCGGGGCCCGCATTGTAGCTGGCGACTGCCAGCGGATAGTTGCCGTCCCACATGTTGACCAGGCGCTGGAAGTAGGCGCTGCCCAGCATGACATTGTAGTTGGGGTCGGATGTCAGCCGGCCATAGTCGTAGCCAACGCCCAGCTTGCCCGCCTGTTCGCGCGCGGTGCCCGGCATCAGCTGCATCATGCCGCGCGCGCCGGCGTGGCTGACGGCGACCTTGTCGAAGCTCGATTCCTGCCGGGTGATGCCATGCACCAGCGACCATCCGCGACCGGAAGGCACGTTGGCGGAGTGGGTCGGATAGGTCGCCTTGTAGTAGAATGCATTGCCGGCATTGCGCGACGAGCGTGCGGTCCACACGGCCAGGTCGGGCCGCCAGAGCTGGGTCGAAAGCTCGACCGCCAGCAGCCGCTCCACGTCGGTCTGAAGATCCTCCGAAAGGGCGCGGACGAACAGGCTCTGCTCGCTGTACAGCCGTTGCTGGCCGAGCAGCCTGACGGCGCGGACCAGCCGCTTCTGATTGAAGGCCTGGCGCTGGGGTTCGGAGGCGAGCAGCGACGGGGTGCCCGCCGGCGCCGGGACGATCCGGCCAAGTCGTGCGAGCGCCAGCTGCCCGTAGAACAGCTCCGGCGTTGCCGACGCGCGCTCGAAATAGGAGCGGGCGCGCATATGATCGCCGGATTGGGACGAGGCGCGGCCGGCCCAGTACCAGCCCTTGGTCTTCACCTGCAGCGAGCGACCGCCGTCGGCATATTGATCGAACATCGCGATCGAATCGCGCGCACGGTTCATTCGCTCCAGGGCGACGG
>DASTOV010000048.1:0-18124 GCA_035720125.1 Sphingomicrobium sp.
GCGCCAAATCCTTTTATGACAGGCTGGTCGGCTGGGACATCGAGCCCCGGCAGGCGGGCGAAATGGATTATCGGAAGATCCGCGTCGGCGACGGCGAACATGTCGGCGGGGTAATGCGCCTCACGGACGAGATGCTGCTGCACGGAGCCAGGCCGGTCTGGCTCGGTTATGTCGCGGTCGACGATGTCGATGATACGGTGAACCGCATCGAAGCCCAAGGCGGCAAAACGCACTTGCCGGGGTTCGACATTCCGGGTGTCGGCCGGATCGCAATGGTCACCGACCCTCAGGATAATCCGTTCTATGTCATGAAGCCCACTCCCCCGAAGGGGGACGAGGACAAGAAGAGTACCGCCTTTTCCACGTCCGCCATTGGCCATGTGAACTGGAACGAGCTCGCGACTGCGGACCCGCTCGCAGCTCGCCAGTTCTACGGGGGCACGTTCGGCTGGACGAGTGACCAGTTCATGCCGATGGGCGAGCTTGGTGAATATCGTTTCTTCGCCCACCATGGCACGACCATCGGCGCCGTCAGCGGCTGTGTTGAAGGCACACCGGCGGGCTGGCGCTATTATGTCCGCGTACCGTCTATTTCGAATGCGGTCGACGCGGTGAAGACCGGCGGCGGAACCATTTCGATGGGCCCGCACGAGGTGCCCGACGGCGACCATATAATCATCGGGAACGACCCCCAGGGCGCCGAATTCGCCTTGGTCGGCAAGCCTTGAGGAGGTGAAACCATGGCCAACAACAAACTCGTCACCTGCCTATGGTTCGATGGCGGCGAAGCACGCCGGGCGGCCGAATTCTACGCCTCCGTCTTCCCGGACAGTCATGTCGGCAAGCCCTATAACGCCGCTTCGGATTATCCCGGCGGCAAGCAGGGCGATGAGTTGACGGTCGAATTCACGGTTCTCGGCCAGCCGTTCCTGGGCCTTAACGGCGGGCCGGAATTCAAACCCAATGAGTCGGTCAGCTTTCAGGTGTTCACCGAAGACCAGGGGGAAACCGATCGCTATTGGAATGCCATCGTCCAGAATGGCGGACAGGAAAGTGAGTGCAGCTGGTGCAAGGATCGCTGGGGCTTTTCCTGGCAGATCGTGCCGCGAGCACTGATGCGGGGAATGGAGAACCCGGATCCGGCCGCCCGCAAGCGGGTCTTCGAGGCGATGATGACGATGCGGAAAATCGACATCGCCAAGATCGAGGCGGCCGAGCGGGGCGAGACCGCTAATGCGTAAGCTGACCGGCGCGGTCTTCCAGTCCCTCGACGGCGTCATGCAGGCCCCCGGGGGGCCGGAAGAAGATCCAACCGGCGATTTCCGTTTCGGCGGGTGGGTGCAGCCCTTCTGGAGCGAGGATATGGGCTCGTTCGAGAAGATCATCGACGCCGATTACGATCTGCTGCTCGGCAAGCGGACCTATGACATCTTCTCCGCTTACTGGCCGTACAACCAGGACATTCCGATTGGCGCGCGCTTCCAGCGCATCAACAAATATGTGCTGACCCATTCGGACGAGCCACTGGAGTGGGAACATAGCCACAGGCTTTCGGGCGACACTGCCGAGGCAGTGGCCGAGCTCAAGGAGAGCGAAGGCCGCGACCTGCTTATCCAGGGCAGCAGCACGCTCTATGTGCCGTTGCTTGCGGCCGGACTCATCGACCGCCTAGTCATCATGATCTTCCCGGTGGTGCTCGGTGAGGGCAAGCGGATCTTCGACGGATCTCAAGCGCCGGGCGCACTGAAACTGGCCGATTACTCCGTTTCGGACAAGGGCGTCGTGTTTTTGAGCTATGAGCCGTTGGGCGAAGTGCCGACCGGCACCTTCGCGACGAAGGAACCGAGCGAAGGGGAATTGGCACGGCGCGAAAAGATGGAAGCGGGATCCTGGTGACGCTCCAGCTCTTTTCGCACCCGTTCAGCGCCTATTGCTGGAAGGTACTGATCCCCCTGTGGGTCGACGGGACAGAGTTCGACTACCGGATGCTGGATGAGAAGCATCCGGAGAATATGGAAGAACTTGAGGGGTATTGGCCATTCAAGCAGTTTCCAGTGCTGCTCGATGACGGCCGCGCAATCGTTGAAACCACGGTCATCATCGAGCATCTCCAGGCGCATCATCCTGGCCCCAACCGCTGGATTCCGGACGGCGAGTCCGGCCGGCATGTGCGGTTCCTCGACCGCTTCTTCGACCTCTACGTCATGAACAACATGACGTGCCCGGTGTTCGATTCGCTTCGGCCCGAGGGGAAGCAGGATCCCTATGGCGTCGAGCAGGCGATGGGCAGGCTCAGGACGGCCTATGACTGGCTGGAAGCCAATCTTGGTGACGGGCCCTGGGCGGTCGGCGACCAGTTCACGCTGGCCGACTGTGCTGCCGCGCCGTCGCTCTTCTACGCCGACTGGGTGCAAGAGATCGGGCCGTCGCGACCCAGGCTAGCGGCCTATCGGGCGCGGTTGCTGGCTCACCCGATCGTCGCACGGGCGGTTGATGAGGCTCGGCCCTATCGGCCCTTCTTTCCGCTCGGAGCTCCGGATCGCGACTGACGGCTTGCGTTTCGCGTGCTTGCATGCACCTGATTCAGCTATGCCCCGCCACTCCCATCTCCGCGACGCTGGTGAGAAGGCCGACCATAGCGTCAACTTCATCGAGCTGTTCTTCGACCTGGTGTTCGTTTTCGCGGTTACCCAACTGTCTCACTACTTGCTGCACCACCACACCATCGCCGGGGCACTGCAGACACTGGTGATGTTCCTCGCGGTGTGGTGGGCATGGATGTACACAACCTGGGCGACCAACTGGCTCGATCCGGAACGGGCGCCGGTTCGTCTGGTGCTGATCCTGATCATGCTATCGAGCATGGTGCTCTCGAGCGCCATCCCGGGCGCCTATGGTGACTATGGACTCGTCTTTGCGCTTGCCTATGTGGCGATCCAGGTCGGCCGAACCTTCTATACTGCCTGGGCAAGGGAGGGTTTTCCGAGAAGCGGCTCAACCAACATGGCCCGGGCAGCAGTCTATTTTGTGGTATCGGCCTTGTTCTGGATCGCGGGCGGATTGGATCCCGATCCGGGCCGTCGTCTCCTGTGGTGGACCGCAGCGTTGGCGATCGAATATTCCGGGCCCTTCACTTTTTTCTATGTGCCGGGCATCGGTCGATCGACGCCGCAGGATTGGCAGATCAGCGGCGCCCACATGGCCGAACGGTGCGGCTTGTTCATCATTATCGCGCTGGGAGAAGGGATCATCGTCACCGGCGCAACCTTTGCCGATCTGCAGCCAACGTTTCCGGCTATCCTGGCATTCCTGAGTTGCTTCATCGGTTCCGTTGCGATGTGGTGGATCTATTTCGATGTCGGCGCGCGGCGCGGACATGAGGTGATCGAGCATGACAAGCGTCCCGGCCTCGTTGGCCGCCAGGCCTATACCTATGGGCATATACCGATCGTTGCCGGCATTATCGTCATTGCGGTCGCCGACGAACAGGTGCTGACTCATCCCACTGACCATCTCGAGCCCTTTTACCTGACGGCCTTGATCGGTGGCGCCCTGCTATTCATCGGCGGGTCGATGATTTTCAAGCGAATGACCAGCGGCCAGCATTTCTGGCCCCTGTCGCACAGCGTCGGACTGATCCTGTTCACGTTGCTCGGCATGTGGGCTTATCTTGCTCACCCCAGCCCGTTGGCGCTTCACCTTGCGGCGACCGGCGCGTTCATCATCATCGCCGTGTGGGAATGGGGCTCGTTCCACGGCGGCTGGGTCGAGCGCTGGATGCGCTGGAAGAGCTAGTCCACCAAATTGAAGGCGCCGAGGAACGATTCGACCCCTGCAACTCCCTCCAACGCCGCATCGAGCCGGCGATATTCCTCGCCGCGTAAAGCCTGGAATGCCTCGAATGCCAATACCGACTCCCAATAGTCGGCGGTCAAATAGATGCCGTCTCCGTTGCGCCATAGCTCGGTCCGAATGAAGCCAGGAGCGGCGGCGAACAGCTTCGTCCAGTCGCCGTCGGAACGATAGGCAGAGACAAATCTGGCTTCCTGTTCTTCCGGCACGTCGAACTGCCATAGCCGGACATGCGTCATGCGAAGGCCTTCGCCGCCTTGAGCAGCTGCCATGCCTCGATCACCTGGCCGAGCTTCATTTCATGGCTGCGGTCACCGCCGTTGCGATCCGGGTGATAGCGGCGGACCAGCTCCGAATAGCGCCTGCGTACCTTGTGCAAATCGGTGTCGTCACGAAGTCCCAGGACGCCAAGCGCATGGCGTTCCTTCGCGGAGAAGCGGTCAATCGCGCCGCACCGCGCCTCTGGCCGGAAGCGCGCAGCAATGGCATCCAATGGGTCTGCGAAGTCGCGCCACGCCGGACCAGCGTCGGCGCCGACGTGGGCGAAGGCGCGAGTGGCTCGCTCCCAGCCCGCAATCGGCGATTGGGCTGCCTCAATCTCGTCCGGGTTCATGCCGTCGAAGAAATTATACTTTGTATTGTGCTCGCGGACATGATCCAGGCACAGCCAACGCCAGGTACCGGGCCCGTCGAAATCTGGCGGTGTCAGCGGGGCGCGAAATTCCCCAGGCTCACGGCAGCCACGCACGGAGCAGCGGGACTTTGCGCCTTCCATTCGCCCGTGCCACTTGGTCTGCCGTGCCGTCACTTGCGTCTCCCGCCCTGAACTCCTCTATATAGGAATGATGCCCGACGCCGCTACCGGACCCGTCGCCAGGAAAATGATCGAGCGGTTGACCGCCGCACTGTCGCCGACGCGCATCGATCTTGAGGACCAGAGTCACCAGCACGTCGGCCATGCCGGCCACGACCCGCGTGGCGAGAGCCATTTCGCGCTGATCATCGAAAGCGCGGCCTTCGAAGGACTGAACAGGGTCGAGCGGCAGCGGAAAGTCTATGCGGCGCTAGGCGAGCTGATGCGCGAGCGCGTCCATGCGCTGACGATCAAGGCCAGCGCACCGGGAGAATGACGATGGAAACGATCACTCCGACCACCCACGACCTCGGCGACTTCAAGGTTCGCCGTACCCTACCTTCCAGGCCGCGGCGCATGGTCGGGCCATTCATCTTCGTCGACCAGTTCGGGCCAGCGCGATTGCCGCCGGGGCGGGGCATGGACGTGCGGCCGCATCCGCACATCAACCTCGCCACGGTCACCTATTTGTTCGAGGGCGAGATCGAGCATCGCGACAGCATCGGCAGCCACCAAGTGATTAAACCCAGCGCGATCAACCTGATGACCGCGGGCAAGGGCATCGTCCATTCCGAGCGATCACCCTCCGCGCTGCGCGCCGACGGCCCATCGCTCTACGGTATGCAGACCTGGCTGGCCCTGCCCGATGGCAAGGAAGAGCTGGATCCAGCGTTCGAGCACGTCGACGGATCGGCCCTTCCGCTGGTGGAGTCCGAAGGCGTGTCCGCCCGGGTGCTGATGGGAACACTATGGGGCAAGACTGCTGGTGTAACCCAGCATAGCCAGACCATCTATGCCGACATCCTGTTGGGCGGCGGCTCGAGCATCCCGATCGACGCCGTTGCCGACGAACGGGCGCTGCTAGTAACCGAAGGCGATGCCAGCCTCGACGGCGACCGGCTGGAGCAATTCACGCTTTATGTGCTCGCTCCGGGGCAGGCGATGACGCTTCGCGCCGAGACGCCGTCGCGGATCATGCTGCTTGGCGGCGAGGCTTTTCCGACACAGCGTCATGTCTTCTGGAATTTTGTCTCTTCGTCGCGCGATCGGATCAACCAGGCCAAGGAGGATTGGAAGGCGCGGCGGTTCCCGCTGGTGCCGGGAGACGAGGAAGAGTTCATCCCACTGCCCGAAGTACCGCTGACGGTCACCTACCCATGAGCGAACAGCGCAAGGTCACGCTGTCGACCGGCATCAGCATGAATGTTGCGCTGGCGGGGCCAGAGGATGGGCCGCCGGCGATATTGATCCATGGCTTCCCGGAATCGCATCGCACCTGGCGAAGCGTCGCGCCGCTGCTGGCGGATCGCGTCCGGCTGATCATGCCCGACCTGCGTGGCTTCGGGGACAGCGACCGGCCGCAGGATGTCGCCGACTATGCTACCGACACGTTGATTGCCGACATCTTCGCGTTGGCCGACGCGCTCAATGTCGACCGATTTGCGCTGATCGGTCACGATTGGGGAGGAGCGATCGCCTGGGCGGCCGCATTGCGCGGCAACCCAAGGATCGAGCGGCTGGCAATCGTCAATTCGCCACACCCGCTGATCTTCCAGAAAAGCCTGATCGAGGACGAGGCGCAACGCGCCGCTTCCCAATATATGCGAGCCTTCCGCGATCCGCGGATGGAGGCCGGAATCGAGGCCATGGGCTTTAAGGCCTTCTTTGACAAAAGCTTCTCAAGGCATGTCGACATCAGCCTGATCTCGCCCACAGAGCGCCAGGTTTATATCGATCAATGGAGCCGGCCAGGCGCGCTGACCGCAATGCTCAACTGGTACCGGTCGAGCCAGGTGGTGGTGCCGGCAATCGACGAAGATGCTCCGATGCCCGACTGGGTCGCGCGTGGCGTGCCGAGGCTCAAAATCCCGGTGTGCGTCATCTGGGGACTCGAGGACAAGGCGCTTTTACCGGTCCAGCTGGAGGGGATCGGCGAGATCGGCGATGACGTGGAAGTCTTCCCGCTGAAGGGAGTCGGCCATTTCGCGCCGTGGGAAGCGCCCGAAGAAGTTTCCCGGGCGCTCCTCCCATTCCTTGCCGTGGCCTGAAGCTCAGTGGCGGGCCGTTCGCGCGAGCTGCAGTTCAATGCGCTTCAGTTCGCGGATCACGCGATTGGTCTGAAGCGTGGGCCACAACGTCATCTTGATAATCAGGCCAGTCAGCAGCAGCAGCACCGCAGGAAGGCCCCAGCGCACCGCCGCCAGCGCATCAGTCGCTTCAAAGAAGTTCCACGCAGCCCAGACTCCGGCGATGAAAAAGACTGCCTGCACAACTGCCAGCACTACATTCACCCAGGCTGCGGGTCCCGTGAAGACACTGAACGCTTGCGCAAAGAAGCCAGGTTCCTCGCCAATCGCACGCAGCAAGTCACGCTCTTCCGCGCCCAGCGCCTCGTCGATCATTTCATCAAGATCAGGACGCATCATTCTTCTCCTTCCAGCACCCCGCGCAGCTTGCGCCGGGCATGCATCAATCGAGTCTTCACCGTCCCCACCGGGACATGGAGTGCGACCGCCACCTCGGCGACGCTCAGCTCTTCAAGGTAGAACAGTGCGATCGCGCCCCGTTGATCGGGCGGCAGCGCCGCTATTGCCGATCTTAGCGCGGAACCTACGAGAGCGGCATCGACGGGCGCGGGCTGCTCCGGTGGGTTTTCGGCCAGCGACTGCGCCAGGCGCCGTCCTCGAATCCTTTGGTCCAGCTGGCGCGCGCAGCGGCGAGTAACGATCCTGTACGCCCAGGCAGGGAAGGCCTTCTCGTCCCGCAGCCGGCCGAGGCCGCCCACGATTTCGAGCCAACTGGCCTGAGCCGCATCCTGCGCCATGTCGGGGTCGCCCGTCAGCCGCCAGGCATGGGCGACGAGCTTGCCGTGCCAACGCCTGGCCAACAGGCCAAACGCGTGGCGGTCGCCCGTTCGCGCAGCTGCCACCAGATATTCGTCGAGGATGCGTGCTGCACTGTCCGCCACCATGACACCCTTCGATATCTCTGCAGCAAAGGTGCCTTGAATTAGTGATCCGGTTCAACCGCGCCAGCCGAATTGCCCAGATTTTGCTTCCCACTCTCGGAGGAACGCCGCTAATGGCCCAACGGTCATGACTCGCTCCATCTCGCGTTCCGCCGCCCGGCTTGCCGCCGTGCAGGCGCTCTACCAGCAGGAAATGGAAGGCACGCCGACCGCGCGGCTACTCCATGAATTCCACGATCATCGGCTGGGGGCGACGATAGAGGGCGAGACTTATGCCGAGGCCGAAATCAGCTTTTTCGACGATCTGGTTGCCGGTACCCTGGCGCGCCGCGAGGAGATCGACGCCCTGATCATCGAGCGCCTTGCCGAAGGCTGGAGCCTCGAGCGGCTCGACAAGCCGATGAAAGCGATCCTGCGCATCGGCGCCTATGAATTGCTGGCGCGCAAGGACGTGCCGGTTGCGACCGTGATCAACGAATATCTCGACGTCGCGGAAGCCTTCTTCGACCAGCGCGAGAAGGGCTTCGTCAACGGCCTGCTCGACGCCATCGCGAAAGTCGCTCGGCCCTAGGGATCCCGGCGATCAAGAAACGCGAGCGGAATATCGACGCGCTGCGCCCAGGCCGTCTCATTATGTTCGGCGCCGGCAAAGGTACGGAACTGAAAGTTAGGCCCGTTCCAGCCCGCTGCCTGGAGTACCGGAATCAGCGCGGCCGAGTAGGGACCGTAGCTGCCATCGAGCGTGCCCGTTCCATGATCGATGTAGAGTCGATTGACGCCGGGCCTCATCCTTGATGACGCCAGATAGATGCGAAAGGCGTCCGCCGCATCGGCGGCTGCCTTGGCATGGTCAAGCCCCGTGTCCGTCGGGCTGGCTAGCGCGACGTGCATCGACACCGCGGCGGCCTGCCCGAACACATGCGGATATTCCGCCAAGGCGTAGAATGCCATCAACCCGCCCATTGAACTGCCCATTACTGCAGTGTCACCTGGACCCTTGAGCGTACGGAATTGGCGATCGACCCGCGGTTTCACCGTGTCGACCATGAATTTCAAATAGGCATCGCCGGTGAACGGCCCCACCGGAGACTCTAGTGACTCGACCCGTTGCCGAAACTCCGGCGACAGGAGCGGCAGCAGCTTCTCCGGGAACAGACCGTGATAGCGCGCCTTGGGACTTTGCACGCCGACAACGATCCAGCTCCTGAGATCGCCCTGACGGACCATCCGGGGGATGGCCTCGTCCATTTGCCATTCCTGGTTATAGCCCGTCATCTTCCGGTCGAAGAGGTTCTGACCGTCGTGCATGTAAAGCACGGGAAATCGCTTGCCCGTCGCCAGGTCATATTCCGGCGGAAGCCAGACCCATACACTCATTGGTCCCACCGAGCCGCCGTCCAGAGCAGGCCAGGAAACCACTTGCCCCTCACTCAAGTCCGGAATCATGTGCGTCGGATCGGCGGCGGACGACGGTGCGGCAATAATCAGCGCGACCAAGGCAAGCAGGGCTTTCATGTCGTAGTTCCCCCGGGTCTATAAGAACCGAATGTTCAGCATCCGTGGGACCCAAATGCAATGAGCCTTGGCGAGCTTGAGTTTATCGACCGGCTGCGACTGCTGGCGACCCATCCGGCAGCGCGCGGGCTCCATGACGACGCGGCCGTCATCGGCGACCTCGTCCTAACCCACGACATGGTGGCGGAGGGCGTCCATTACCTGCCGAGCGACCCGCCTGCATCGGTCGGGTGGAAGCTGGTCGCAGTCAATCTAAGCGATCTGGCTGCCAAGGGAGCTGAGCCGGTCGCCGCGCTGATGGGCATAACACTTACAGCAGACAGCGACTGGGAGGAGAAGTTCCTCTCCGGCGTTGCGGCTGCGTGCGAAACATATGGACTGGCTCTAGTCGGCGGTGACACGATCGCCCTGCCCGCCGGGGCTCCCAGGGTGCTGGGCCTCACCGCCATCGGCCGCCGCGGCGACAAGGTCCCGTCGCGCTCGGGCGGAAGGCCGGGCGACCTGCTGTGGCTGGTTGGAACGCTGGGCGATGCCGCAGCTGGCCTCGAAGCCTTGCAGGAGGATGGCGAGGCCGCAGGTCCTCTAGTCGAGGCCTATCGCCGCCCTGTGCCCCAGCTCGCCGCTGGAAATCGACTGGCTCCGCATGTTGCCGCGATGATGGACGTTTCCGACGGGCTGCTGCTCGACCTTTCGCGACTTTGCGCCGCAAGCAAATGCGGGGCCGAGGTCAATCTCGACACCCTCCCCCTTTCGCGTGCCTATGTCGCCGAGCGCGGCACAGACCGACGAGCCAGGCTCAAGGCCGCCACCGGGGGCGACGATTATGCGTTGCTCGCGGCGCTGCCTCCGGATTTTGATCCATTAGGGCTTTCTTTACCAAGGGGAACGATCCTTGCGTGCATCGGCACGCTGATGGCGCGTGAAGGGCTCAGGCTCGTCGACGCCGCCGGCGAGGTGCCGCTGCCGGAGCAGCTTGGTTATGAACATCGCGCCCAGGATATTTGAACCGCGCGCCCGCCAATGGATCATCGCGCTGCTGGGTCTCGCGTCCGGCATGGCGACCGCCCTGCTGCTCAATTAGATCGACAACCGCCTGAAAAGAGGCGGGTTGCCAGCGCCATATTCCCCGTTACATCTTCACCGCCCATTCTGGCGGTTTCCGGGCCACCCGGGATTCCGCGCTAGGGTTCAACTAGGGGAATTTCACTTCATGAATCTGGTCCTCATCGCGATTGCCTGCGGCGTCATCGCGCTGCTTTACGGCATCCTTACCAGCCAACAGGTGCTCCGTGCCTCGCCCGGTAATCAGCGCATGATCGAAGTGGCCGGCGCCATCCAGGAAGGCGCCCGCGCCTACCTTCGCCGTCAGTACACGACGATCGCCATTGTCGGTGTCATCGTTGCCATCATCATCTATGCCTTTCTCGGGCGGTTGAGCGCCGGCGGCTTCCTGCTCGGCGCCGTCCTTTCGGGCGCGGCCGGCTTTATCGGCATGAATATCTCCGTCCGCGCCAATGTGCGCACCGCCGAGGCAGCGCGCAGCGGACTGCAGAATGGCCTGACCGTCGCCTTTCGTGCAGGAGCGGTCACCGGTCTGCTCGTCGCAGGCCTGGCACTACTCGCCATAGCCGCGATGTTTTACATCCTGACCGATGTCATGGGCTATGCCGCCAATGACCGGTTGGTGGTGACCGCATTGACGGCCCTCGCACTCGGCGCGTCACTGGTGTCGATCTTCGCCCGCCTTGGCGGAGGCATTTTCACCAAGGCCGCCGACGTCGGCGCCGATCTGGTCGGCAAGGTCGAGGCCGGAATTCCCGAAGACGATCCCCGCAACCCGGCAGTGATCGCGGATAACGTTGGCGACAATGTCGGCGACTGCGCCGGCATGGCTGCCGACCTGTTCGAAACCTATGTGGTCACCGTCGGCATCACCATGGTCAGCGTCGCGCTGGCGCTGGGCAGCTCGCCGCTGCTGGTGCCGCTGATGAGCCTGCCGCTCCTGATCGGCGGCGTCTGCATTATCACGTCGATCATCGGTACCTACATGGTCCGCCTTGGTGCGAAGCAGTCGATCATGGGCGCCCTCTACAAGGGCTTCTGGACCGCAACCGTCCTCGCCGTGCCGGCCATCTGGTGGGCCACCAGCTATGCGCTCGGTGACCTCAATCAGATGATTACGACGAGCTCGGGACTGAGCTTCCCGGCAATCAACCTGGTCTGGGTCAGCATCGTCGGCCTGGCAGTGACCGCCCTGATCGTCTGGATCACCGAATATTACACCGGCACCAATTATCGCCCGGTCAAGTCGATCGCCAAGGCGTCACAGACCGGCCACGGCACTAACGTGATCCAGGGTTTGGCGGTCAGCCTTGAATCAACCGCCTTGCCGACGATCGTCATCATTGCCGGCGTGATTGTCAGCTACCAGCTGGCGGGGCCCCTGGGCGTCGCCTTTGCGGCTTCGGCGATGCTGGCGCTGGCCGGCATGGTTGTCGCCCTCGACGCCTATGGCCCGGTGACCGACAATGCCGGCGGCATCGCCGAAATGTCGGGGCTCGAGGAAGATGTCCGCAAGAAGACGGACGCGCTTGACGCGGTTGGCAACACGACCAAGGCGGTGACCAAGGGCTATGCCATCGGCTCAGCCGGCCTGGCCGCGCTGGTGCTGTTTGGCGCCTACACCGCCGACCTTGAAGAGTTTGGGCATGAAATCGGTGTTACCGCCGACCTCGATGCGCTGTTCAGCCTGTCGAACCCCTATGTCATCGTCGGCCTGCTGCTAGGCGCGTTGCTGCCCTACCTGTTCGGAGCGATGGGCATGACCGCGGTCGGACGCGCCGGTGGCGCCGTGGTCGAGGAAGTGCGCGAGCAGTTCCGCAACAACCCCGGAATCATGGATGGCTCGGTCCGCCCCGATTATGCACGCACCGTCGACCTGGTCACCAAAGCCGCGATCCGAGAGATGATCCTGCCGTCGTTGCTGCCTGTGCTGGCACCGATCGTCGTCTATTTCGGCATTGCCTTTGTCGCCGGCGACCGTGCCCAGGGTCTGGCCGCGGTCGGCGCGCTGCTTTTGGGCGTGATCGTCTCCGGCCTGTTCGTCGCCATTTCAATGACCTCGGGCGGCGGCGCCTGGGACAATGCCAAGAAATATATCGAAGACGGCAACTATGGCGGCAAGGGCTCGGAAGCCCATAAGGCGGCGGTCACTGGCGATACGGTTGGCGACCCGTACAAGGATACGGCAGGCCCGGCGGTCAACCCGATGATCAAGATCACCAACATCGTCGCGCTGTTGCTGTTGGCGGCATTGGCGGCCCAGGGTGCGGCTTGACGTCAATTGGTGGGAATCTGGGCGGGCGGAGACTTCGGAATCCGCCCGCCTTTCCTTTGGGCGGCACTGCGGTTATGAGCCGCCAACCCGAATTACAGATACAAAGGACTTGAATGGCCAAGGAAGAACTTCTCGAGATGCGCGGACGGGTAGTCGAACTGCTGCCCAATGCGATGTTCCGCGTTGAGCTGGAGAATGGCCACGAGATCCTCGGCCACACCGCGGGCAAGATGCGAAAGAACCGCATCCGCGTGCTGACCGGCGACGAAGTGTTGGTCGAACTGACGCCCTATGACCTGACCAAGGGCCGCATCACCTATCGCTTCATGCCCGGGCGCGGAGGCCCCGGCCCAGGCGCCTAAATGCGCCTGATCCTGGCATCGGCGAGCCCTCGGCGCCTTGACCTGCTCGCCCGCATCGGGGTTGTGCCGGACGCGGTTGATCCCGCCCACATCGACGAAAGCGTGGCCAAGGGCGAGCTGCCGCGCGACCATGCGCTTCGGCTGGCGATCGAGAAAGCGGAGGCAGTCGAGCGCCGCCACCCCGATGCGCTTGTGCTAGCGGCCGATACCGTAGTCGCCGTGGGGCGGCGGATCCTGCCAAAAGTCGAGGACGAGGCGACGCTTCGCCGATGCATGAAGCTGCTGTCGGGCAGGCGTCATCGGGTGCTGACGGGCGTCGCCCTGGCGATTCCGGGTGAAAAGACGCGCCCGCGCCTCGTCGAAACGATGATCGCCATCAAGCGCCTTTCACCAGAGGAAATCGACTATTACGCCAGTCATGGCGAATGGCACGGCAAGGCTGGCGGCTATGCGCTGCAGGGCTATGGCGAGGTCTATGTCCGTCACATTTCCGGCAGCTATTCCAACGTCGTCGGCCTGCCACTTGCGGAAACGCGCCACCTGTTGAAATCGGCTGGCTATGCCATCCGCTGAATGGTGGATCGAACGGGGGATCGGCGAGACCCGCGCGGCACTGGTCGAACATGGCCAGATCATGGAAGCACGGATCATTCCGGCAGGTGTGGTTCCGGCCCGGTCGATTCTGGAGGGGCGGCTGAAGAAAGTCGGCCGCAATGCGGTCGCGGTGGCTGGCCGCCAGGAATATCTCCTTCGCAACGGAGCGCCGGGCATCACCGAAGGGGCTACGCTCAATATTGAAGTGACGCGCGAGTCACTGGCCGGGGCCGAGCCATGGAAGCGCGCGCTGGCCCGGCTCACCCGCGAACCGCCTGGTCCTGCACCGCCGTTGGAGGGCCGGGAACTGCAATTCCCCGCGCCCAAGGATGAACTGGAAGCCGCCGGCTGGTCCGACCTGCTGGATGAAGCACGCGGCGGGCTTGTCGCCTTTGTAGGCGGAGAGCTGCGCGTATCCCTGACGCCGGCAATGACGCTGATCGATGTCGACGGCTATTTGCCACCGGCCGAGTTGATGGTCGCCGGCGCAAGGGCCGCGGCGTCTGCCATTCGTCGTCATGGTGTCGGCGGTTCGATCGGGATCGACTTGCCGACGGTCCAGGAAAAGGCCGCACGCAAGGCCGCAGCCGCAGCCATAGATGCCGCCCTGCCACAGCCTTTCGAGCGGACCTCGGTCAACGGCTTCGGCTTCCTGCAAATCGTGCGGCCGCGCACCCATGCCTCGCTGTTCGAGCTGGCAGCCGACCACCCCGCTTTCGAGGCTCGCGCCCTTCTTCGGCGCGCGGCAAGCGAGATCGGAGCAATTCGACTGGCAGCACATCCTGCAGTGTTAGCTGTCCTGGAAGCCAATAGTTCATGGATCGACCAGCTGGCGCGCCAGGTTGGCGGACAAGTCACCTTGCGCGTCGATGCGTCCCTCGCCATTGCTGGCGGACATGCCGAAAGAGCCTAAATCCTGCCCGCTTTGCGGTAAGGCGCCGTCAAAGGAACATGCGCCCTTCTGCAGCCGCGGATGCAAGGACCGCGACCTGCTGCGCTGGCTCGATGAGGGCTACAAGTTCCCTGGTCCGCCAGCCGACGGACAAGGGCTGGACAGCGAGGATAGTGACCGCTAGGGACGCCGTCGCCCGAGGGACCGACCGGCCCCAGGACGTGGGCCCAGGTAGCTCAGTTGGTAGAGCATGCGACTGAAAATCGCAGTGTCGGTGGTTCGATTCCGCCCCTGGGCACCATCTACCAGTTCGCTGATCCGCCGTGACGGGCAACGGATTCTGGGCCGTTAGGCCTCGACCCGGCTGTCATCCTCTTGCTATCGCACGAGGCATGTCAAAATCCGCCAATCCAATCCAGCGCAGCGAGCGCAATGCCGGCCTGCTGCTGATAGCAGCGGCGTTGCTCGCCCTGGTGGCAGCCAATTCCTCCCTCGCGGACGCTTATCAAACGCTGCTGCACACGAAGATTGGCCCCACCCTTCCCCGTTATGGCCAGATGGATGTTCACCATTGGATCGCCGACGGGCTGATGGCGATCTTCTTCCTGCTCGTCGGACTGGAGGTGAAGCGAGAATGGTACGACGGCCGGCTGGCGAGCCCGGCAGAGCGGCGTCTGCCGATCCTCGCCGCGATCGCCGGCATGGGCTTTCCGGCGCTGGTCTACCTGGGCGTGATATCGGGTTCTCCCGAACTGGCACGTGGCTGGGCCATTCCGGCCGCGACCGATATCGCATTTGCGGTCGGCGTGCTTGCCATTCTCGGTCGCCACGCGCCGCCATCGATCAAACTATTGCTGGTTACGATCGCCATCGTTGACGATATCGGCGCGGTCATCATCATCGCCTTGTTCTATACGGCAGACCTCAACGTCCCGGCACTCGCAGCTGCGCTGACAGTCGCAGGCGTCATGGCCACCATGGGGCAGTTCGGCGTAAGGCGGCTCTGGCCCTTCCTGGCCGCCTTTCCGCTGCTGTGGCTGCTGATGTTGGCAAGCGGTGTGCACGCCACAATTTCCGGCGTGCTCGCCGCCCTGACGATACCGCTCGGACAAGGCGAAAGTCATTCGCCTCTGAAGCGTTTGGAGCATGACATACACCCCTGGGTGATGTTCGGCGTTGTGCCGTTGTTTGGTTTCGCTTCTGCCGGCGTTGCATTGAAAGGCGACTTGACCCTGCTTGCCCAACCGCTGCCGCTTGCCATCATGCTTGGCCTGTTCCTGGGCAAACAGCTCGGGATCTTCGGCGCGATTTGCCTCGCTGTGAAGGCGGGCACGGCGCCGCGCCCGGATGGCGCGAACTTGCGGCAGCTGTATGGCGCCTCGCTGCTTTGTGGCATCGGCTTTACGATGAGCCTGTTCATCGGCGCGCTGGCATTCCCGCAAAATCCCGAACTGGTTGACGAGGCCAAGATCGGGACGCTTGCTGGCTCGCTGCTTTCTGCCATCGCGGGTTATTGCGTCTTGCGGTTCACGGCGACGATCGAGGCTAGCGAGGAAGACGTCTCCGAGGCAGGGGAGCTGTTCGGCGCCGACCAGCACCGCTAAGCATTGTTCGATCATGGACCATTTCAACCAGATCCGGGGTAGCCTCCATTGCGAAGAGGTGCCGCTGGAACTGATTGCCGACGAGGTTGGAACTCCGGTCTATGTCTATTCGGCCGCGACGCTGCGCCGTCATGCCCGCGTTCTGCAGGAGGCGCTCCACGGCCTTGATCTTCCGTTGATTGCATATGCCGTGAAGGCCAATCCCAATCCTGCCGTGCTGTCGGTACTGGCGCGCGAGGGCCTTGGCGCCGACATTGTCTCGATTGGCGAATATCGGGCTGCGCGGGCTGCGGGAGTAAAGCCCGAAACGATCCTCTTTTCGGGCGTCGGCAAGACCGGCGAGGAAATGGCCGAAGCGTTGGCCGGAGGACTACTGCAGTTCAATCTGGAGTCGATCGAAGAAGCCCGCACCCTGTCGATCGTTGCCAGAACAATGGCTGTCGAGGCATCGGTCGCACTCCGCATCAATCCAGATGTCCCAGCCGGCACGCACGCCAAGATCACGACAGGCACGGCGGACAACAAGTTCGGCATTCCGGCCATCGAAGCGGTAGCTGCGTTCAAGTCGGTTCGCGACCTGCCCAATCTCAGGGTAACCGGCATCACGGTTCACATTGGCAGCCAACTGACCAGCCTGGCACCGCTCGAGTCTGCGTTCGAACGTCTTGGCACCTTGATTGCGGACTTGCGTGCTGAGGGCTTCGAACTGCAGGTCGCGGACCTGGGCGGAGGGCTAGGTATTCCTTATGGGCCGGGACAGCCCGAGCCGCCGACGCCTGCCGAATACGGCGCCATGGTCAGGCGCGTCACCAAGGATTGGAACATTCGGCTCGCATTCGAACCCGGGCGGCTGATCAGCGGCAACGCAGGCGTGCTGGTGGCTCGCGTCGTGCGGGTAAAACCTGGCGAAACCAACCCCTGGCTGATCGTCGATGCGGCGATGAACGACCTGATGCGTCCGGCCTTGTATGACGCCTATCATCACGTCGAAGCGGTTCATCCTACGGGCAAAAGGATGACGGCCCATATCGTCGGTCCGGTTTGTGAAAGCGGCGATACCTTCGCCATGGCGCGGGAGATGGATGCGGTCGTTGAAGGCGATCTCATCATCTTCCGAACGGCCGGGGCTTATGGCGCGGCGATGTCGAGCGGCTACAATAGCCGGCCGCTGACACCCGAGGTGCTGGTCGACGGCGTTCGATGGGCCTTAGTCCGGCGCCGGCTAGACCTGGCCGATGCCGCCTCCCTTCCGCTGCCCGAGTGGCTGCGTTAGCGCCAGCCCTTTGCGAGCGCCGCTTTCTCCTTATCCGCGTCGAACGGGTCGCCGGCGATCGTCTCGTCGATCAGCGCTGCCAGCCGCGGATCCATGCCCGCTGCCATGCGATAATCGCCTGCCTGTCCGTCAGTGCCTTGGAACAGGCCGCGAATTCTCCAATATTCGCCTTCCCGGCAGGCGAGGCCGCTCGCCTCGGCCCCGCTGAAGCTGCGGCAAATGCGGCCTGAAGCGTCGCGAAACGTCAAGCCGATATGCGTGCCCTCCGGCGCGGGCGCGCCCGCCAACCTGGTGTCCAGCGCCCGGTCCAGGCTGGCCGCGGCAACCAACTGGCCGCTTTCGACTTCGACGGGGGAATCTACTCCGCCGCCGCCGCCGATCATCGCCCCGGCCAGGACGCCCACCACCAGCGTCGCTGCCATTGCCGCCCATTGCGGCAAGGCGAACCGGCTGCGCCGGCGATCGGCAGCTCTCGCACCAAAATCGATGACGTCGCCCTCGCCGAAGCTCGGCCGAGCGGGAGCGGCCTCCATTACCGGATCGAAGGCGCGGCGCAGGCCGGCTGCCAGCATCCGATGCTTCTCCGCCTTGGCCGCCAGCTCCGGTGATACGGCGACGCGCGCCGCGACGCGCTCGGCAGCTTGCCCATCGAGCTCGCCGTCGAGCCAGGCGAAAAACTCCTCCTCCTCATTCATCTCTAGCCCCTTCACCCAACATGGCGAGCAGTGCCTGCCTCCCGCGAGCCAGCCGGCTCGACACGGTGCCGATTGGCTGGCCCAATATCTCCGCAGCCTCGCGATAGCCGAAACCCTCGATCAGGATCAGCGCGACCACCTCCCGCTGTTCACCTGGAAGGCGCTGCATGGCGGCCATT
>DASTOV010000049.1:0-13204 GCA_035720125.1 Sphingomicrobium sp.
AGGAGGTGCTGGAACCGCTGCATGACAGGTTCGGCCGGGTCAGCATCAGGAGCGCCTATCGGTCGCCCGAATTGAACGGGTTCTGTAACCAGCGCTACGTCGCCGGAGACACTGCCTGCTGGTGCACGGACAATGGGTCGAATGCGGCCAAGCATATCTGGGATCGCAGGGACGAGGCGGGGCATCTGGGCGCCACGGCGACCATCGTCATTCCCGCATATTTGGACCATTACGAGCGCACCGGCGATTACCGGCCTCTTGGCTGGTGGATCAGGGACAATGTTCCGGGGTACGCCGAAATCTACTTTTTCAAGCAGCTCTGCGCCTTCAACATCCGCTGGTACGAAGGTGGCTCCGACAAGGCGATTCGCCGCCACAACCCGCCCAACGACGAATTACTGACTCGCAGGGGCGAGCCGAATTTCGACGGCGATCATCAAGAATTTTACGCCGCCCTGGCCTGAGTGGGAGAAGCAGCGTGTTCCAGATCGAGCGGTTCGACCATGTCGGCATTCGCGTTCATGACATCGGCATCGCCCAGTCATTCTACGAAAAGCTTGGTTTTCGAGCCGATCCGCAAGAAGAATCGGCCTCCGGCCGAGCCCGGGGCCTGGTCAACGATCACGGCATCCGCATCCATCTGATTTACAACGCCGATGCGGCGGTCAACGCCAACATCCTGATGGACGTGCCCGAAAAGCACCCTGGCTATACCCACGCGGCCTTCATCGTTGACGATCTGGACCGGCTGGTTGCGTGGCTTGCGGACGAAGGCATTCCGATTACCGAGGGCCCGAGCGTTTTTGGCCATGGCCGGCGCAAGGTCTGCTTCATCCGCGATCCGGACCGCAACGTACTAGAGTTCAACGAAATCCTTTGATGGGAAGACATGGGCCGTGGGTTTGACCGTTCACCAGTTTCCATGCCTTGAGGACAATTACGGCTTCCTCGTCCATGACGAGGCTACAGGCATCGTAGCCTGCATCGATACGCCCGACGCCGACGCGGTGCTTGGCGAGCTGGCAGCCAAACAATGGCAGCTGGATTTCATCCTCAACACGCATTGGCACGGCGACCACATCGGCGGGAACGAAAAGCTGCGCGGTACGACCGGCGCGCTGATCGTCGGTCCGCAGGAAGTCTGCCGCAAATCTCCGGTCGACCGCGTTGTTCATCCCGGCGACTTGGTGGAGATCGGGGCTACAAGGTTCGACGTGCTCGATACTGGCGGGCACACCTCTCAGCACGTCAGCTATTACGACGCAGCGGACAGGATAGTCTTTGTCGGCGACACGCTGTTTGCGATGGGCTGCGGCCGCCTGTTCGAAGGCACGCCCGAGCAAATGTGGACCAGCCTGATGAGGCTTGCAGAGCTGCCTCCGGAAGTGACCGTTTACTGCGCTCATGAATATACGGAATCCAACGCACGCTTTGCGCTGATGTTCGACGACAGCCGGCCGGTGCGCGAGCGGTTCGACGAGATCGTCAGGGCCCGCAGTCAGGGCGAATGGACGGTTCCGACGACCATCGGAGTGGAACGGGAGACCAATCCGTTCCTGCGCGCCCGATTGCTTGTCCCCAATTTGGATCCCGTCGCGGCATTCGCCAAGCTGCGGTCGGCAAAAGACGGCTTCGTTGGCTGACAATCTGGTGCAGGCGCGCTGGGCCGAGGGGTCGCCGGCGATCGCCGCATGGATGAGTACGCATTCCCTCCTCATCGCGCAGTCCCTCGCATCGTCTGGTGTCGACGCCGTCATCATCGACATGCAGCACGGCTCGGCGACACTGGACGACATGCTCGGACTGGTCGCCAGCATCGAGGTTCGCGGTGCCGAGACCTTTGTCAGGGTGCCCTCGATTGACGCAGGTCTCATCGGTCGCCTGCTGGATGCGGGGGCAACGGGCATTATCACCCCGCTGGTCGAAAGTGCCGCACAGGCCCAGGCACTGGTAGCGGCACTCCGCTATCCGCCGGAGGGCAGCCGCTCATTCGGACCCCGCATCCCGGCGCTGCGGTTCGGCCCCGATTACTTCAATACCGCCAATGGCGGGATTGTCGCCCTGGCGATGATCGAGACCGGCGCCGGCATCGCGGCATTGGATGAAATCGTGGCGGTCGAAGGTCTGTCGGGATTGTTCGTCGGGCCGAGCGATCTTGCAGTATCGCTTGGCCATCCGCCCTCGCCCAAAACTCCTCCTGACATGGTCCGGTCAGCCATTGCCCTGATCCGCTCGAAAGCTGCGGCTGCCGGCAAGAAAGCGGGCATCTTCTGCCCAACCCTGGAGGCAGCCGATGCGGCGCTCGAGAACGGGTTCGACCTGGTCACGACCGTCTCCGATCTGGCGCTGGTCGATAGCGGCACCCGGGCCGCCGTCACGACGCTGCGACGCGCGGTGCCGGCGCAGGTACAAGGTTAGGCGCGGCTCCAGCCTCCGCCGAGCGCGCGGAACAGGTCGATCTGCGTCGCGACAACGCGCCCGTCCATGTCGGTCAGCGCCGCCTCGGCCTCGGCGAAGGTGCGTTCCGCGTCGAGCAGGGCGAGCGAATCCACCTCGCCCTCGCGCTGTTGCGCACGGACAATACGCGCCGCCACTTCCGCCTCGTCCCGCGCTGCCTTGAGCGCCTCGCGCCGCCTCAAGGAATTGGCATAGGCCGACAGCGCCGTTTCCGCTTCCTGCAGCGATCGGAGCACAGCGCCGTCGAACTCGGCCAGGGATTCCTGCGCGCCGGCTTCCGCTCCGGCAATCCGGGCCCGCGCCCGCTGGTGATCGGTAAAGGACCAGCTGATCAACGGCCCGATCAGGAAGCCGATCGGGTTGCTGAACAGATTGCCGATATTGCCCGCCGCCGATCCGACGGATGCGCCCAGGCTAACAGTCGGATAAAGCTCGGCCGTCGCGACGCCGATCCGCGCGGTGGCGGCGGCCAGCCGCCTCTCAGCGGCGCGAACGTCGGGCCGGCGGGCAATCAGCTCGGCGCCGTCGCCGACCGGAACCGGCTGGTCGAGCTTCAGCGAAAGGTCGCGCGCGCCCGCCGTTTGGGGCAGCTCGGCGGGCGCGCGCCCGGTCAGCATCGCCAGCCGGAACAATGCGCTTTCGCGCTCCGCGGCAATGGCCGGAATCTCGGCCTGTCTCTGGTTCCTGAGCGCGGCGATCCGCGCGGTATCAAGTCGGGTCGTCTCGCCGATTTCCACCCGGCGCTGGGTAATGTGCAGGGAACGGTCGAGCAGTTCGACGATGCGCGTGGCGACCGCCAGCCGCTCGGCGGCGCTGGCGGCGTCGGCATAGGCACGCGCCGTCTCTGCGACGATCGCAACCCGCACCGCATCCGCATCATATTCGGCCGCCGCGACGTCCCCGCGGGCCGCCTCGACATTGCGGCTGATGCGGCCGAACAAGTCGAGTTCATAGGCCACGTCCAGCCGTGCGTCGAAGCTGTTCTGGGCATCGGTGCTACCTGTCTCGCGGCCGCGCGTCGCTGCAGCGCTGCCGTCGATCTGCGGCAGGCGGTCGACCTTGACTTCGCTTAGCGCGGCGCGCGCCCTCGCCAACCGGGCGACCGCTGACCGTACGTCGGTATTGGCGGCCAGCGCATCGGCAATCAGCCCGTCCAGCACCGGATCCTTGTACAGCCTCCACCAATCGCCCTGCACCGGGGCGAGCGGGTCGATCGCCGGCGAATTCGCGGCGACGAACTTCCCGGCGGCGGCGGACGGCGTTGCCGGGGTGGCATAGTCCGGTCCGACCGCGCAGGCGGCCAGCGCAAGCGCCGACGCCGCAATCGTGAGTTGCTTCAATCGCATCGTCATTTCCTTATTGCGCCGGCAGTAGTGCCGGCTGCGGATCGGTCGGCTTGTCGCGGCCGCGCTTCAGCCAGTCGCCGAGCGTCCGGCAGGCGACATAGAACAGCGGCGTGAAGATCAGGCCGAATGCGGTGACCCCGATCATTCCGAAGAAGACTGCGGTGCCCAGTGCCTGGCGCAGCTCCCAACCTGGCCCCGACGCCACCACCAGCGGCAGCACGCCCAGGATGAAGGCGAAGCTGGTCATCAGGATCGGCCGGAGCCGGGTTCGCGCCGCCTCGACCGCCGCCTCGATCGCGGTCGCGCCGCGCTCCTCGGCCTGCTTGGCGAACTCGACGATCAGGATCGCATTCTTCGCCGCCAGCGCAATCAGCACGATAAGGCCGATCTGGGTCAGGATGTTATTGTCCATGCCCCTAAGGTTCACGCCCGCCATCGCCGCCAGCAGCGTCATCGGCACGATCAGGATGATCGACAACGGCAGGAGCAGGCTTTCGAACTGCGCCGCCAGCACCAGGAAGACGAACGCCACCGACAGGCCGAAGATCAGGATGGCGATGTTGCCAGCCGCATTCTGCTGGAAGGCGATGTCCGTCCACTCGGTGGCAAAGCCCTGGGGCAGGCTGGACGCCAGCTTGTCCATGGTCTTGATCGACTGGCCGGTCGAAAATCCGGGCGCCGTGTCGCCGTCGAGCTCGACCGCCGGATAGAGGTTGTAGCGGGTAACCCGATACGGCCCGGTCTTGTCGGCGAAGGTCGCGACCGCACCGATCGGCACCATCTGACCGCCATTGGAACGGGTCTTCAGCTGGGCGATGTCGCTTGGATCGTCGCGCCAGTTGGCGTCCGCCTGCGCTGTCACTCTGAAGGTGCGGCCGAGCAGGTTGAAGTCGTTGACATAGGCCGAGCCCAGATAGACCTGGAGCGCCTCGAACACCCGCGCCGGGGGCACGCCGAGCATGTCGGCCTTGGCCCGGTCGATGTCCGCGTAAACCCGCGGCGTCGCCGTGTTGTAAAGCGTGAAGACGTTGGCCAGCCCTTTTTCCTGCTGGGCGGCGCCCATTACCTGGTATGCCGCCTGCTCCAGCGCCTGATAGCCATTGTCAGCACGGTCCTGGATGATCATCCGATAGCCGCCGCCATTGCCGATGCCCTGGACGACGGGCGGAGGAATGACGAACACCATGGCTTCGTCGACGTCCGCCACCGCGGCACGCATCTCATTTTCGATGTTGAGCTCGGTCCGGTCGGTCCCCGCCCGCTCCTCGAACGGCTTGAAGGTGATATAGGCCGCGCCGGCGTTGGACGCCTGTGTGCCCGAAGCGCCGTCGAAGCCGGCGAACATCACTGCCGCGTCGGTACCTGGAACCTTGAGCAGTCGGTCGACCACCTTCTTCAGCACCGCATCGGTGCGCTCGATCGAGCTGCCGGGCGGCAGCTGGATGGCCGCAAGCGCATAGCCCTGGTCCTGCGCCGGGATGAAGCCGGCCGGCGTGGCCCAGAAAAGCGAGATCGTAAGGACGACGAGCCCGCCATAGGCCGTCAGCGCGCGCTTTGGCGCATTGGCGATCCGCCGCGTCACGCGGCCATACCATTCGCTCAGCCGGCTGAAGCGCTCGTTGAACCGGTCGCCGGCGCGGTGAAGCACGCCCATGAGGCCGGTTTCGGCGCGATGATCGCTCTTCGGCTTCAGCAGCATCGCTGCCAGCGCCGGCGACAGGGTCAGCGACAGGATCAGCGAAATGATGGTCGAGGCCGAGATGGTCACCGCGAACTGGCGGTAGAACTCGCCGGTAATGCCGGTGAGGAAGGTAACCGGCACGAACACCGCGCACAGCACCAGCACGATCGCGACCAGCGCGGTCGACACTTCGTCCATCGACCGATGCGCTGCCTCGCGTGGGGATAGGCCGTGCTCAAGGTTACGCTCGACATTTTCGACCACGACGATCGCGTCGTCGACGACGATGCCGATCGCCAGCACCAGGCCGAACATCGACAGCGTGTTCAGCGAATATCCGAGCGCGGTCAGCACGGCGAACGTGCCGATCAGCGAAACCGGGATGGCGACGATCGGAATGATCGCGGCTCGCCAGCTTTGCAGGAAGACGATGATGACGAGAACGACGAGCAGCATCGCCTCGAGCAGCGTCTTCTGCACCTCGCTCATCGATTCGCTGATGAACTCGGTCGGGTTCCAGATGATCTTGTATTCAAGGCCCTTGGGGAAGCTCTTGGATGCGTCGGCGAGCTCCCGCTTGATGCCCTCGGCCGCGGCGAGCGCGTTGGTGCCCGGGCGCTGGGTGATGCCCAGGATGACGGAGTCCGTGCCCGACAGATAGGCGTTGACGCCATAATCTTCGGCGCCGAGCTCGACCCGGGCGACGTCGCGCACGCGCGTGATCGCACCGGTGGTCGGATCGCTGCGAATGATGATGTTGGCGAATTCGTCCGCTGTCTTGAATCGGCCCTGCGTTTCGACGTTGAGCTGCTGGGCCGCGCCCGTGTTGAACGGCGGCTGGCCAACGACGCCCGCCGCGACCTGGATGTTCTGGGATCGCAGCGCCTGCACCACTTCACCAGCCGTCAGGCCAAGGGTCGAGGCCCGGCCCGGATCGATCCAGACGCGCATCGCATAGTCGCGTGCGCCGAAAATCGACACGTCGCCGATGCCGTCGACGCGCGACAGCCGGTCTTTCAGCTGGGTCAGTGCATAGTTGGAGACATAGCCGCGATCGAGCGAGCCGTCGGGCGACAGCACGTTGACCGCCATCAGCCAGGATGGCGAAGTCTTGCGCACGACGACGCCCTGGCGCCGCACTTCTTCGGGCAGAGCCGGTTCAGCCAGTGCCACGCGGTTCTGGACCAGCACCTGCGCCGTATCGAGGTCGGTGCCCAGCTTGAAGGTGACGGTGATCGTCAACCGCCCGTCGCCGGTCGATTGCGACGACTGGTAAAGCATGTTGTCGACGCCGTTGATCTGCTGCTCGATCGGAGCAGCAACCGTATCGGCTACCGTTTCTGCCGATGCACCTGGATAGGCTGTGCTGACGGTCACCGTCGGCGGGACGATGTCCGGGAATTGCGAAACCGGCAGGCCGACATAGGCGAACGCCCCGACGATCGTGATGATGATCGCAATGACGCCGGCAAAGATCGGCCGCCGGATGAAGAAATGACTGAGACGCATGGGTTAGCCCCGCTTGAAGATTAGTTTGCTGCCAGCGTCGCCTGGGACGCGCTTGGGCTGGATGGCGGCAGTGCCTTCGGCGCGACCCCGTCCGAGGCCCGGACCAAGGTCGGCCGCACGTTCACTTTGGCACCCGGCATGGCGAACTGGACGCCCTGCACGACGATGCGATCGTTGCGGGCCAGGCCCGAGCGGATGACACGCAGGCCGCCGACCAGCGGTCCGGTTTCGACCGGCTTGGCCGCAACCGTCCCGTCCTTGCCGACCACCATGACGATTTTGCGTGCCTGGTCGGTGCGGATCGCCGCGTCGGGCACGAGCAGCGCCGCCGTGGTGCCGCCATCGGCCAGCCGCATGTTGCCGAACATGCCCGGCGCCAGGAAATAGTTGGGGTTGGGGACGACGGCGCGGGCGCGGATCGTGCCGCTATTCTGGCTGATGCCATTATCGGTGAAATCGAGCTGCCCGCGCCAGTTGTAGCTGGCCTCGTCCTGCAACCTGATCTCCGCCAGCTGACCGGCCTCGCCGCCCTGCCGCTGGCGCGCGGACTTCAGGTATAGTGATTCCGGTACGTCGAAGGTGAAATAGATCGGATCGAGCGCGTTGATAGTGGTCAGCAGGGTTCCGCCCGCGTCGCCGGAACTGACCAGGTTGCCCGGATCGATGCGGCGATCGGAAATGCGGCCGCCGATCGGAGCGCGGACCTGCGTGAACTCGACGTCGAGCGCACGGGCCTGGACCCGTGCCTGCGCCGCGGCCAGCGCCGCACGTGCAGTGCGCGCCCTGGCGATCAGCTGGTCGACGCTGCTTTGCGATACCGCCTCCTCGGCCAGCAGCCGCTGGCCCCGGTCAAGGTTGGTTTCAGCCAGCGCCAGCTCGCTCTGTGCGGTGGCGACGCCCGCTCGCGCTTCTGCCAGGGCAGCCGCGAACGGCCGGGGATCGATCGTGAACAGCAATTGCCCCTGCCGGACGATCGCGCCATCGGTGAAATGGACGGCGACAACCTGGCCCGAGACTCGCGGGCGCACTTCGACGCTCCGGCTCGCCTCGAAGCGGCCGACATAATCGTCCCATTGATTGACATTGCGTTCGAGGGGTGCCGCGACCGTCACGGTGGGCATAGGGGGGCCAGCGGCTGGGGAAGGGTCGCTGTCCCAGAGTGTGACGGCCGCGGCAAGCAGGACGAGCGGCGTGCCAACCAGTGCGGCGCGCTGCCAAAGCGGGCGGGTGGAGAGCTTCGCACCCAGCGATTTGAGTTCGCCGTCGGACGCGACCTTGGTCAGCATATTCATGCGGTAATCCTTTGCGGGGAGCGGAGGGCGGCGCGGACGCTGCGCACCATCAGCTCATATTGGTCGGGGCTGAACCCCGCGGAGAGAAAGGCGGCGACGTCGTCGCCGGGCACTGAAAATCCGTAATGCCAGCTCAGGACGGCGATGCGGCGCAACGCCTCCAGCCGCTCATTGGCCAGCATCGGACTGCCGCTGCGGCCCATCAGCCACTGCCAAAATCGGCGGATGCGGCCGGCGGGGCGCAGCGTCGAGATGCTGTCCAGCCGCGCCAGCCGGATGACCGACCATTCAAGCGGGTTGAAGTCGGACTTTTCCGTATCGTTTGCCGGCACGCCCCTGCGGGCAATCGGTTCTGCACTCTGCCGTTCAATGCGCGCTGCGTAGGCCATGCCTGTCTCCCTTTGCCCCGGTCGAGCGCCGTCGTTCGCAGGAGACATCCCCTCTGCGGTGCGGCTCTTCCGGGCACGCAAGGACCTGTCCGGCGGAGCATGGACTCCGACGCGATCAGGTCGGTTTCAAATGATCTGACGAATTACAGGCGGGCCCAATTCCCGCGGAGGTAATGGATCTTGCCCAGACGCATCGGCCCCTTTCTTGTCGATGGGTCAGAAAGCGCGCCATCTTCCGTCAAAGCTAACGTCGGCATGGCCCCAATCTTTCTGTACCGGTCAGTACAGAGGGAGATAGTTAGCGTCAAGCAAAATTCTATACCGACCGATAAAAAAATTTGATCGGTGCATAAATTCAGGCACTCGGCCAGAGGTCGAGCGCGGTTTCAATCAGAAGGTCGAGATCCTCCCGCGAGGCTTCCATATTGGCCTGGATCGATACGCCCTGGAGGAAGGCGATCAGGACCCTCGTGAGGCCTTCCGAATTGATGTTGGCAGGCAGGTCGCCTTCAGCTTTTGCCCGGTCGAACCGCTCGATTATTGCCTGCTTGGCGAGGTTGCCGCGCTGGATGATTTCATCATGGATCGACTCGGCCGGCCCGCAGTTGACGGAAGCGATCACCCGCATGCAGCCATGGGGCGAGTCTCCCCCGCAAACATTGTCCACGGCGCCTCGAAGCATCGTCTCAGCAACTTTTCGAGCGGTTGGCTGAGCCAGGGCCTGACCAACATAGGCCATTTTCTCGCGCTCATAGAGGTCGAGCGCCTTGCGGAACAGCGACTCCTTGTTGCCGAATGCCGCATAGAGGCTTGGCCGAGTAATCCCCATCGCCTCCGTCAAATCGGTCAGCGATGCGCCCTCATATCCCTTGGTCCAGAAGACGCGCAGTGCCTGAGCCAGCGCATAATCGACGCAAAATTCCCTGGGTCGGCCGCGGGTCGCAATGGATTCCGGTTTATTCATATCGTTCGGTACATAATGTGTCGCGGCCAGAAATCCAGAAGATTCTTGGATGAGGACCCGGCCACCTGAACTACTGCACCGAAATCAGTCCCAAATGTCCTTGCTGGAGAAGCTGAACTTGAAAGTGGACTGAAGCCTAAGGTCGGTTCCGTCGTCGCCGTCATTGTCCTCCCGCTTGCCCCACAGCAGTTCGACGCCGGCGAGGATCCGGTCGGCGGGCATCCACAAGAGGTTCCCAGACGCGTAAGAGCCTTTCCGGAATGCACTGGCTTCCTGGAAGTTGGTGTTGTCGACCTTGGTGAAGCTGTAGCCCAGCGCAGAGCTTAGCTGCTTCGTCCATTGTAAGTCGACATAGGCGCTTATGCCGGTCAGCTTGACGGCTTCGGCGCTTAGCAACGTCCCGAGGAATTCCGGCGGGATCGGGAAGATCGGCGGAACCGGACCCAGCGCCGCGGCCGGCGCCAGGTCCATGCCGCCGTCGTTCATATAGGTCGCGATGCCGCGACCATGGACGACGCCGAGCCGGAAGGTGGCGAGGGACGCCTTGAACGAACCGGTCAGGTTGACGCCCCACCCCGTCTTGCTCCCCTCGGGCTCATTATCCTCGGTGCCAACCGTGTCGAACCCGACCTTGCGAAGAATGCCGGCCAGCTGCACGTGGCCCCACTTGCCGCCGTATCGGACCATGGCCGTCAGGTCCGGCAGCTCCTCGTCAGCACGGATGTTGGTGGCAAGCTCTGGGTCGATCAGGCGGATGGCGCCCGGATCGATATCGTCGCTCGGGTTCTCAAGTGCGACTGCGGCCTTCCACCCGTCGCGATCCAGGAATGTGAAGCGGATTTGGGGATTGCGGACAAATACCATGCCCGGCGGGCCCCAATAGTCGACGACGTTGGGGAAGATGTCGGCGTCCATCCATAGAGTGTTGGTCTGACCGACCAGGATCGGGCCCCAGCTGCCATAGATGTGGCGGACTCGGAAAGTCGTCTGGCCGGCGTCGACGCCAGTTCCGTAGAGATCGAATTCGAACTTTGCCTCATAGGGCTTGCCGGCAATCATGCCGTTCGCCTTGGCGCCGAGGCGCGACTGGCGGACGCTGAAGATCGACTGGCCGTCGCTGCCGAATTCGCCCTCGGTCGTGGGGATGCGCGACGGCCTCAAGGTCGCGTCCCAGTCCGGATTGACGCGCTTGAAGTCCTGGATCGCGTCGAGCTGGACGAAGCCATACAACTCGAAATTATGGTCGCCGAGCAGCTTGTGGCGCTGCGGCATTTCCGGACTGTATTGGACCTGCGACGCGCGATTCTCGAGCGCGGTGACGCGGTCCCTGAGGCCACGGATTTCCCGCAGCAGCATGTCGCGTTCTTCGGCTGAACCGGGTGCCGGGCTCGCCTGGGCAGCGGCGGCCGATGCCGCCCCAGTCGCCAGTTCCGCAGCGGACTGGCCGCTATCTGATTTCTGGGAGGAAGCTACGTCGGTCGCCCAGGCCGGGGTTGCAACGAGGATTGCCGTGCAGGCAAGCAGGGCCTTGCGCATCTTAGTCCCCCAGCAGCTGTTTCTGATCTGGTTTTTCGACCACCAAATGGCGCCGGTAACTCGGGGGAATTCCCTATCCTTCCTGAGGAATCCCCTAATTCTCGACCCCGACATTCTCTGCATAGCTTGAATTGGCGCTGGAGAAGGGAATGGGGCAGCTGACGCAATGGTTCACCGGGCTTTCCTTGTACGGAGTGGCACTGGTCATCTTCGGATCAATGGTATTGGCGGCTCTGATCGGATTTGGAGTGCACAAGCTCGAGCTTCGCCTGACGAGAGGCCGGCAGGAGTCTGAGCAGAGCCAGGAAAGTTACTTGATCGGCGCCATCCTTGGTGTCCTCGCGCTGCTCATGGCCTTTAGCTTCGGCATGGCGCTCGATCGGTATGAAGAGCGGCGGCACCTGGTGATCCAGGAAGCAAATGCAATCGGCACCTCCTATTTGCGAGTGCAATTGCTGGACGAGCCGCATCGGGCGCGACTGAGCAAGTTGCTCGTCGACTACACAGACAACCGCATCGAACTCGCGACGACATCTCCCGACAATGCAGCCAGCAGCTTGAAGCGGAACGACCAGTTGCTGACGGATATCTGGGCCGCCGTCGTGGCCGCCAGAGAGTCCGCATTGCGGCACAATATCACGACGCCGCTGCTGATGACTTTAAACGAGGTCGTCGACCTCGATGCGGAGCGAAAGTCATCGCGGACGATGCGTGTTCCGGCACCGGTGCTGCTACTCCTGTACTTCTACTTGGTCTTGGTCGCTGCGGTTCTGGGCTATGTCCTCAAGGAGCAGCGCGTCAGGCTGTGCGGCGCGTTCTTCATATTGCTGACAATCTACGCCAGTGTCATTGCCGACCTCAACCGCCCAACGTCTGGCACCATCCAGGAATCGCAGGAACCGATGTTGATGTTGCAGGCCTCATTGAAGTCCCAGCCGCCGGCGAGTTTCGAACGATACCGAAACGAGGCGGCGCCATGAGCCGCATTGCGTTTTGTCTTGCGGCCCTCGCCCTCTGCCTGCCCGCCGGATGCGTCCAGGGGCCGGACTATGAAAAGCCCACGGTCGAGGTGCCAGCCGCCTATCGCTTTGACGACCAAGCCGATCTGGCGTCGGCACCGGCCAGCCATGAAGCATGGTGGAGCGGCTTCGGCGATCCCGTTCTCGACGAACTTGTCCGCGAGGCACTTGAGAACAATCGCGACCTACGCATTGCAGCTGCGCGGGTCGATGAGTTTGCCGCGATCCTTGCCGGTACCCGGTCACAGGGCTTGCCGCAGGTCGGCTACGGGCTGAGCGGCAATCGCACCCGGACTAGCGAAGAGAAATTACCCGCGTTGATTGACCCGCTGAGCACAACGTGGAGCAGCGTCCTGTCGGCCAGTTGGGAAATAGACCTGTGGGGCCGCATTCGCCGCGAAACTGAAGCTGCACGGGCTAACCTCTTGGCCAGCGAGGAAGCACGCAGGGGTGTCGTGCTGACGCTGATCTCCTCCGTTGTGGCCAGCTATGTGACGCTACTCGATCTGGACGAACAGTTGCGGATTTCCGAGGCGACTGCGGCCGGGCGCCTTGAATCGGTCAGGGTATTCGAAACGCGGCTGGCGGGCGGATGGATTTCCGAATTCGAAATGTCGCAGGTGCGCGGCGAATATGAAGCAGCGCTGGCGCAGATTCCGCCGATCCGGCAGGCTGTGGCCACGCAGGAAAATGCAATGTCGGTCCTGTTGGGCAGGAACCCCGGTCCGATTGCGCGAAACCGCGACCAGAATTCCCTCCAATCACCTTCCGTGCCGGCGGGTCTCCCGTCAGAGCTGCTGATCCGCCGACCAGACATCCTGCAGGCCGAACAGCAACTGATTGCTTCCAACGCGTTGATCGGCGCCGCGCGAGCCCTGTTCTTCCCGAGGATCAGCCTGACCGGCGTGTTCGGATTTGCCAGCGAATCGCTCGGCAACCTATTCACGGGGCCGGCCCACACATGGTCCTTCACCGGTGACGTTGCCGGTCCGATCTATACGGGCGGTGGGT
>DASTOV010000050.1:0-5105 GCA_035720125.1 Sphingomicrobium sp.
CCGCCGATGCGCGACCGTGCCCGGCGGCTGTTTGCCGAGGTTCTCGATGCACCCGGAGGCGGTCTTCGCATCCAGACGATTCACAGCTTCGCGCAGGCCCTGCTGGCTTCATTCCCGGAGGAGGCCGGCATTGCTCCGGGCCTCCAACCGATCGAAGGCCGGGCGGAAGATGACCTTGCGAGGCGCACATTGGCGGCCTTGCTGGAAACCGCGGAATCGACCGGCAATCAGCAATTGATTGACGATGTCTCAAGGCTCAGCCTCAGGCTCGGAGAGGGCGGTGCCGAACAGTATCTGATGGCCTGCGCCCGCGCGCATGAAGCGATGGAAGCCCTTGGCGATCCCGGGGAGATAGAGCCACGGCTGTTTGCGCTGATCGGCCTCGAAGGAAGCGATCCGGAGGGCGACATTGCTCGCCGCCTCAGCGACGAGGAAATCGACATCGACCTCCTGGAGCGGCTGATGTCGGTCAACCTTGCGTGGGCCACATCGACCGGCGACAAGATCGTCGCCAACCTGACCGCGTTCCTGGCCGCGCTCCCCGACGAGCGGCGCGAAATGCTGTCCACTGTCGGTTCCGGGCTGGTGACCAAGGAAGACGCGCCCTGCAAGTCGACCGCGAAGCAGATTGCGATCAACCCTGACTATGAGGCGCTTGTCCAGAGGTTCGCGGATTGGCTGGTTGCGTTGCGCACGACGATAGCAGCGTTGGATCTGGCGAAGGTCCAGGCCGCAGGGCTTCGGGCTGGCCAGTTGTTTGCGCGGGCCTATGTGCGCGCGAAGCGGGCCCGGGGGGTGGCGGACTTCGACGACCTGATAGCCTGGACCCGCCGGCTCTTCGGCCAGCCGGGGATGGGCGAATGGGTACGCTACAAGCTCGATCAGCGCACCGACCATATCCTGGTCGACGAGGCGCAGGACACCAACGCCGACCAATGGGCGATCGTCGAGGCGCTGGCGGAGGAATTCTTCTCGGGCAATCCGGAGGCCGAACGACGCTGGCGTACCCTGTTCACGGTCGGCGACTATAAGCAGGCGATCTTCAGCTTCCAGGGCACGGACCCCAAGGAATTCGAGGCCTTTCGGTCCCGCATATCGGCCCAGGCCGCGACACTTTTCGAAAGTGCCAGCGAAGCGGAAGTACGCGTGCGCGAATTCCGCGACCTGTCGATCGATGCAAGCTTTCGGTCATCGCCGCCGGTGCTTGAAGTGGTCGACGCGCTGATCGGCGAAATCGGTTTTCAGTCGATGGGGCTTGGCGAGCCGCCGAACCCGCACCGGTCACACCACCTTGGCCGTGCCGGTCGCGTCGAGCTGTGGCCCGCATTCGATGCGGCGGCCGATGATATTGGCGACGAAGGCGAGGAGGGGTGGATCGACGAACCCGCTCGTCTCTATGCCGACGCACTTGCCCGGCAGGTGAGGCGGTGGCTGGCGGAGGCTCCGGTCATGGCAACGACCGGGCGGCCGCTCTCGCCCGGCGACATCCTTATCCTCGTCCGCAGCCGGACCGAACTGGCCTCCCTGATTGTCGCACGTCTGTATGCCCACATGGTGCCAGTGGCGGGAATCGACCGGCTGCACCTGCACAAGCCGCTGGCGGTCAAGGACCTCATGTCGGCGGTGGCCTTCGTGGTCCAGCCGCTCGATGATCTGAATCTGGCGTCGCTGCTGGTATCGCCGTTGATTGGTTGGACCCAGGAGCAGCTTTACGACCTGGCATTCGGCCGCAAAGGGCGCTTGTGGACCGGGCTCTCGACACGGCGTGAGGAAAATCGACACTGGGCGGAAGCGCATGCGATCCTGTCCAACTGGCTGGCAATGGCAGATTATGTCACCCCGGCGCATTTCCTTGAAACGATCTTGTCCGGCCCGCTGGACGGCCGGCGCAAGCTGATCCTGCGGCTGGGGGAGGCGGCGCGCGACCCGATCGAGGAACTGGTTGCAAGCGCATTGGCATTCGAGCGAGAGGAAATCGCGTCACTCGACCGGTTCCTGGCCTGGTTCGGGCAAGGCGATGTGGAGATCAGGCGAGATCCCGCAGCGCCCTCGAATGCCGTCAGGGTCATGACGGTTCACGGCGCCAAGGGGCTCGAAGCGCCGCTGGTCGTCCTGGCCGATGCAACGCATGATCCCGAAAAGGTCGGCGGCATCTCGCAGGCGATGGATCTACCCATTCCGGGTGTCGGCAACGTTCCGATCGTCCGTCCGCGCAAGGCGGAGCGCCCTCCTGTTTTCCAACGGCTGATCGATGCCTCGGATATTGCGGATCGCGAGGAGCATTGGCGCCTGGCCTATGTCGGGTTGACCCGGGCCGCCGAGCGGTTGGTGATCGCCGGCCATAAGCCGAAGCGCGATGTTCCGCAGGGCAGCTGGCACGCAGCCACCGCGCGGGCGATGCAGTCGCTTGGTGCCACAGCCGTTGAAATCGATGGCTGGGGACCCGCCCTGGTCTGGGAGGGCGAGGGACAAGTCCTGCCGCACCCCAGGGCCCGCAAGACCGGGTTGCCCCCGATTTCGCTGCCTGGCTGGCTAAGGCAGCAGGCGCCGCCCGAATCGCGTCCGCCAAGGCCGCTTGCGCCGTCGCAAATCGTCGAGGACCAGGAATTGGCACCCCCGCCGACTCCCGAAATGCGCGCGGCGGCGCGGAGGGGCACACTTCTCCACGCGCTGTTTGAGCGGCTGCCCGGTGTCCTGCCTACGGATCGCATGGATCTGGCCTCAAAATGGCTCGAGCGCGAAGGGGTTGAAGCGGGGTCAAGGCGGGAAATCGTCGAGGCTGCTTGCTCGGTCATTGCCGACCCGGCTTTTGAGGAGCTGTTTTCCCCGGAATCCCTGGCGGAGGCGCCGATCGCAGCGACCTTGCCGGACGGACGCGTAATCGCCGGCACGGTCGATCGCCTGTGCATTGCCGCGGATCGGGTCCGGGTCGTCGATTTCAAGACTGGCCGCAACGTACCGTTTGACCTTGACGCCATTCCGCCGGCGCACCGCGCGCAAATGGAGGCCTATGTGGACGCACTGAAGGTGATTTTCCCTGGCCGAAGCGTGGAAGCCTCGCTGCTCTACACCTCGGGTCCGCGGTTGATAACGCTTCCAGGTTGAGCATTGGCGATCCTGTCCCCATATCCGTCGCCAATCTGAAACGAAGGAGTGCCTTATGGGCCAGAACACTAAGACCGTTACCGACCAGAGCTTCCAGGCCGACGTCCTCGGCGCCGAAAAGCCGGTCCTCGTCGATTTCTGGGCGGAATGGTGCGGCCCATGCCGGATGATCGCTCCGGCTTTGGAAGAGATCGCCGCCGAGCTTGGTGAAAAGGTAACCATCGCCAAGATTAACATCGACGAGAATCCAGATACGCCGGGCCGTTATGGTGTGCGCGGCATTCCGACGATGCTGCTGTTCAAGAATGGCGAGGCGGTTGCCCAAAAGGTGGGCGCCGCGCCGCGCAGCCAGATCCAGCAGTGGCTGGAGGGCCAACTCTAGTCCATTTCGATCGCCGGCCCATTAATTGACTGGAAGCGGGGCGGCTCCTAAATCGCCCCGCAACCAACGCCCGATTTCGGGCGCCTTTTCTCCTGCCCGCGGCAGCCCGCTTTTTGAGGATTAGTTCGCCACATGCTCGCCTCCCTGGCCAAAAGCATCTTCGGATCGGCCAACGACCGCTACGTCGCCAAGCTCGGCAAGACCGTCGAAACGATCAACAGCCATGAGCCAGCCGTCTCGGCGCTGACCGACGAGGAATTGCGCAACCAGACCGTGCTGTTCCGGCAGCGGCTGGCCGATGGAGTGAAGCTCGACGACCTGATCCCCGAGGCCTTTGCGACTGTTCGCGAAGCTGCGAAGCGCACGCTTGGCCAGCGGCATTACGACGTACAAATGATCGGCGGCATTGCGCTCCACCGCGGCGAAATCGCCGAAATGCGCACGGGCGAAGGCAAGACGCTGGTCGCCACCCTGGCGACCTATCTCAACGCGCTGCCGGGCAAGGGCGTCCATGTCGTTACCGTCAACGATTACCTCGCCAAGCGCGACGCGGAATGGATGGGCCAGATCTACAGCTTCCTGGGCATGTCCGTCGGCGTCATCGTTCCCAACCTCTCCGACGTGGAGCGGCGCGACGCCTATAATTGCGACATTACCTACGCGACCAACAACGAACTTGGGTTCGACTATCTGCGCGACAACATGAAATACAGCCGCGCGCAGATGGTGCAGCGGCCGTTCAATTACGCGATCGTCGACGAGGTGGACTCGATCCTGATCGACGAAGCCCGCACTCCGCTGATCATTTCCGGCCCGACCGACGACAAGTCGGAGCTGTACATGGGCGTCGACGCCATCGTGAAGGAGTTTGTAGAGGCCGATTATGAGAAGGACGAAAAGCAGAAGACCATCGTCCTGACGGAAGAAGGTACGGAAAAGGCCGAGCGGATGCTGGAAGCCGCCGGGCTGATCGAGGGCCAGAACCTCTATGATATCGCCAATACGCAGGTGGTCCACCACCTGAACCAGGCCCTCAAGGCCAACAAGATGTTCAAGCGGGACATCGACTATATCGTCAAGGACGACAAGGTTATCATCATCGACGAGTTTACCGGGCGCATGATGGAAGGCCGGCGCTGGTCGGACGGGCTCCACCAGGCGGTCGAGGCCAAGGAAGGGGCGCAGATCGAACCGGAGAACCAGACACTCGCTTCGATCACCTTCCAGAATTACTTCCGCATGTATCCGAAGCTTGCCGGCATGACCGGCACGGCCGCGACCGAGGCGCCGGAATTCTTCGACATCTATCGCATGAACGTGGTCACGATTCCGACCAATGTTCCGGTGCAGCGGCAGGACGAGGACGACGAGTTCTACAAGAACATCGGCGACAAGTTCGGCGCCATCGCCAAGGAAATTAAGACACGTCAGGAGAAGGGGCAGCCGGTGCTGGTCGGCACCGTATCGATCGAAAAGTCGGAAATGCTGTCGGAATATCTGCAGCAGGAAGGCATTCAGCATTCGGTGTTGAACGCTCGCTTCCATGAAAGCGAGGCGCATATCGTGGCGCAGGCAGGGCGGCTTGGCACCGTCACCATCGCCACCAACATGGCGGGTC
>DASTOV010000051.1:0-10760 GCA_035720125.1 Sphingomicrobium sp.
ATGGGCGAAAGAGTCGGGCGAACCACTCCAGACGAAATCATCATGTTCGACTCGACCGGGACGGGCCTGCAGGATGTTACGTCAGCTGCCGCCATATACGAGCGCTGCATTGGTGACGGCTCGATACGGACGGTCGCCTTCTCGGCAATCTAGCTGCGCAACTCCGGCAGATAGTCATTGTCGCCCGGATCGCTGAACCTGGTGATCTTGGCGTCGAACCTGAGGCGCACCTTGCCGGTCGCGCCGTGCCGCTGCTTGGCGACGATCAACTCGGCGGTGCCATAGACCCGCGCCATCTCTTCCTGCCAGGCGGCGAAATCCGGATGATCGTCCGGCGGCTGCTTGGCAGCGACATAATAGTCGGGGCGGAACACGAACCAGACCATGTCCGCGTCCTGCTCGATCGAGCCGGATTCCCTGAGGTCAGACAGCTGCGGCTTCTTGTCCTCGCGCTGTTCGACCGCGCGGCTGAGCTGCGACAGCGCCAACACCGGCACGTCCAGTTCCTTGGCCAATGTCTTTAGGCCGCGGCTGATCTCCGAAATCTCGTTGACCCGATTTTCGTTGCTCGATTTGCCGGTGCCCTGAAGCAGCTGGAGATAGTCGACGACCACCATGCCGATGCCCTTCTGCCGCTTCAAACGGCGGGCACGGGCACGCAGCGCGGCGATGGTGAGGCCGGGCGTATCGTCGATGTAGAGCGGCAGCGTCGAAAGCTCACCGGCGGCCCGTGCCAGCGAGCGGAACTCCTGCTGGCTGATCTTGCCCATGCGCAGATTTTCGGAGCTGATGCCCGACTGTTCGGCCAGGATGCGCGTCGCCAGCTGGTCGGCCGACATTTCAAGGCTGAAGAAAGCGACCGGCGCACCCGCGCTCTTCGCCGGTTCGATCCCGTCTTCCTGGTCGCGGACGAAACGCTGCGCCGCGCTGAACGCCATGTTGGTGGCCAGCGAGGTCTTGCCCATGCCCGGACGGCCGGCGAGGACGACGAGGTCGCTCTTGTGCATGCCGCCGACCTTGGTGTTGACCCCGTCGAGGCCAGTGGTGATGCCCGACAGGTGCCCGCCGCTGTTGAGCGCCTTTTCCGCCTGTTCCAGCGCCAGCTTGGTGGCTTCGCCGAAGCTCTTCACGCTGTTGGCCGTGCCGCCTTCTTCGGCAACCCGGTACAGCTCGCTCTCCGCCCGCTCGATCTGGGTCAGCGGTGCGACCTCTTCGGAAGTGTCGAGCGCCCCCTCCACCAAATCGCGCCCGACACCCACCAGCGCCCTCAAGAGGGCCAGGTCATAGATCTGCGCGGCGAAATCCCGCGCTCCGATCACCGCCGCGCCGGAGCCGGTCAGCTGGGCCAGATAGGCCGGGCCGCCAACCTCCTTCATCGCCTCGTCGCTGTCGAATATCGGCTTCAACGTGACCGGGTTGGCGACCATGTTCTTGTCGGTCATCCTGAGGATGGCTTCGTAGACGCGCCCGTGCAGCGGCTCGAAGAAATGATGCGGCTTCAAGCGCAGCTGGATGTCCTCGACCAGCCGGTTGTCGATCATCAGCGCGCCAAGCAGCGCCGCCTCCGCCTCGATATTCTGGGGGAGCGAGGGGGTTGCCGGGGTCTCGTCCCCGGCAGCGATTCGAATTACTTCGGCCATGGCTGATCTATGGGTGATCCGGCGTGCTGACGAAACGAGAACATAAGTAGCACATCTGCCTGGCATTGTTATCAATTTGTGGAAAACTATGCCGTCATTCCCGCGAAAGCGGGAATCTCGGTAAACCTTGTATCCACAGAAAAAGCGGGTTCCCCGCTTCCGCGGGGATGACGAGTGAAATGGTGCGGGCTAGCCAAGCCCCATGACCATTCAATCGGACCGCTGGATTCGCGAACAGGCCCTCGAACACGGCATGATCGAGCCGTTCGTCGAGGCGCAGCGGCGCGAGGGCTGCATCAGCTACGGCCTCTCCTCCTACGGCTACGACGCCCGGGTCGCGGACGAGTTCAAGATTTTCACCAACGTCGATTCCGCAACCGTCGACCCCAAGGACTTTGCGTCGAACAGCTTCGTCGACCGGCATACCGACGTCTGCATCATCCCGCCCAACAGCTTCGCGCTGGCCCGGACGGTCGAATATTTCCGCGTGCCGGAGGACGTGCTGGTGATCTGCCTCGGCAAATCCACCTACGCCCGCTGCGGGATCATCGTGAACGTGACCCCGCTGGAGCCGGGCTGGGAAGGGCACGTCACGCTGGAATTCTCCAACACCACGCCGCTGCCGGCCAAGATCTACGCCAACGAGGGCGCCTGCCAGTTCCTGTTCCTGAAAGGAAACGAGCGGTGCGAGGTCAGCTACGCCGACCGCGCCGGCAAATATATGGGACAGCGGGGCGTGACGCTGCCGAAGCTCTAGCGCGCCGTCTTTTGCAGATGCTCGCGCGCCCGGTGGATGGTGTCGACCCAGTCATGGAAGGCGTGGGCGAGCTTTTCGACAAAATCCTTCAATGGCCCGTCCTTCAGCTTGCCGTCCTCGTCGAAGCTGTCGTCGCTGACATGGCCAAGATAGGCCTCCGGCTGTTGCATTACCGGCATGTTGAGGAACACGCACGACTGCCGCAGCTGGTGGTTGGCAAGCGCGCCGCCGATCGATCCGGGTGAGGCGCTGACGATCGCCGCAGGCTTGCGATCCCAGACGCTGCGCCCATAGGGCCGGGATCCGACATCGATGGCGTTCTTGAGCACGCCCGGCATGCCGCGATTATATTCGGGAGTGCAGAACAGGATGCCGTCGACCGCCGCGATCTGCTCCTTGAAGCGAACCCACGGCTCCGGTGGCGTCTTCTCGAGGTCCTGGTTGAACAGCGGAAGATCGCCGATCTCGACGATCGAGCAATCCAGCTCGTCACCGCGAATGGCGCAGATCGATCGCGCGACCTTGCGGTTGATGCTGCCCTCGCGAAGGCTGCCGACGATGATCGCGATCTTGTAGCTTGCCATTTGCGCCTCCCTGCTCTGTTGCACGCAAAGCGTTCGATCAGACAATAAGTTGCTAGCGGCGGCGGCCCTGGTGACGGATGTTGGCGGGACGACCTCGTTGTGGACCACCGCGCACCCGGTCGCGTCGCTGGTTGACGCGCGGCGCGCCGGCGAACCTGCCCTCGGGGAGCTCGAAGCGCAGCGCGCCGGACGCCGGGTTTGCCTCGACCAGCTTCAGCTCAAGATGCTGGCCGACGCGATAGGATTCGCCCGTTTCCTCGCCGACCAGGGCGCGGGCCGCTTCATCGTAGCGGAAATATTCGTTGCCGAGGATCGCGGCCGGGACCAGCCCGTCGCCGCCCAGGTCCTCGACCGTGGCAAAGAATCCGAACGGCTGCACGCCGGTGATCCGGCACTTGAGGATTTGCCCCACCCTGTCGGCGAGGAAGGCGGCGACATAGCGGTCGATCGTCTCACGCTCCGCCTCCATCGCCCGCCGCTCGAGCATCGAGATATGCTCGCCGATCGCGGTGAACTGCTCTGCCTCGGCCGGCGGCAGGCCGCCATCGCCGAGCCTGTAGAAACTGACCAGCGCGCGGTGGACCAGCAAGTCGGCGTAACGGCGGATCGGCGAAGTGAAATGGGCGTAGCTGCCCAGCGCCAGCCCGAAATGGCCGAGCGGCTCGGGCGAGTAGCGCGCCTGCATCTGGGTGCGCAGCAGCTGTTCCATGATCTCCGGCCGCGCCTCATGATCCGGGCCGATCCGATCGATGATGCGGTTGAAGGTGGCCGGGCGGACTACCTGGCCCAGCGCGAATTCCATGTCGAAGGTGGCAAGATAGTCCTTGAGCGCCACCAGCTTTTCTCGGCCCGGCGCCTCATGGACGCGGTACATCACCGGCGCCTTCTTCCGCTCAAGCGCCTTGGCCGCGGCGACATTGGCGGCGATCATATAATCCTCGACCAGCCGATGAGCATCAAGCCGCTCGCGAGGCGCGACCGACAGGATGCGGCCCTTCTCGTCGAGCATTACCCGCCGTTCGGGCAGGTCGAGCTCGAGCGGCTCGCGCTTGTTCCGTGCCGCCAACAGTGCCCGCCAGCAGGCCCAGAGGGGCTTCAGCGCCTGCTCGACCAGTTCGGCTGGAACGGGACCTTCCAGCTCTGGCATCGAGCAGGGAGAGGAAGCATTTTCAATGACTTCCTCACCCGCCGCATCCATCGCCGCCTGGGCATCCTCATAGGCAATGTTTGCGACCACACAAATCTTGGCACGTGAGAATCGCCAACTTTTGAGCGCCCCGTCCGTGCCAACATGGAGGTGGCAGGCCATCGCGGCGCGCACCTCGCCCTGCTTCAACGAGCAGATGTCCGAGGACAGCTCGTGCGGCAGCATCGGCACGACGCGGTCGGGGAAGTAGACGCTGTTGCCGCGCGCCCGCGCCTCGCGGTCGAGCTCGCTGCCGGGGCGGACGTAATAGCTGACGTCGGCGATGGCGACGATCGCGTCCCAGCCGTCGCCATCCTCGCGCGGCTGCGCCCAGATGGCATCATCATGGTCGCGCGCATCCTCCGGGTCGATCGCGACGATCGGCAAGTGAGTAAGGTCTTCGCGATCCTCACCAAGCTTTTGCCTGGCGACCGTCTTCGCCTCGACAATCGCCTCCGTCCGGAACTCGTCGCGCAGCCCATATTTATGGATCGCGATCAGGCTGAAGCTGCGCGGCGCGAAGGGATCGCCGAGGATCGCGTCGACCCGGGCGGATACCCGCGGCGGGCGACCTGACGGCTCGGCCAGCACCAGGTCCCCTTCCTGGGCGTCCTTGAGCTCGGAGATCGGCAGCTCGCGCTTTTCGCGCTTGTCGACCGGGGTCAGATAATGTCGGTCGCCCTCGCGCCGCACCACGCCCAGCACCAGCTCGGCGGCGCGGGCCAGCTTCTTCATCACATGGGCGACATGGCCCTTCCCCGCCTCCTCGGTGCGGGCGAGGATGCGGTCATTGAGCGCCAGCGCCGAGCGATGCCTTTTCCCTTGGCCGCGCTCGATCACGCGCAGCTTCGGCGGCGGCGTATCGGCGTGCCAGCTCTCAGGCTGGGCCCAGACCTGGCCGTCATCGACCGACACGACGCGCAGCACCGTCACTCGCGGGACCCCGCCCGCCTTGTGGAAAGCGCGGCCGGGTGATGAATCGATCAGCCCCTCGTCGGCCATGTCCTTGAGCAGCGCCTTCAGCATGATCTTGTCATGGCTGGAAAGGCCGAACTCCCGCGCGATCTCCCGCTTCCCTGCCGGCTGGCCGGACTGCTCGATGAAATCGAGAATCTGCTGGCGGGTCGGCAGGCCTTGGGAAGGTTTGCGGGGCATCAAAGTTCCCCTGCGAAGGCAGGGGCCCAGTCAGGCTCCGACAGGAGCCTCAAAGCAATGCAAGATAAAGATCGGCCCAATCGGGATTCATGGCCTCGATCGCGCTCAACTTCCACTGCCTCTTCCACTTCTTCATTTGCAACTCACGCAGCCGGGCTTCCTGCAGATCCTCAAAAGCCTCGTACCAAACGAGCAATTTGCAGCCGTGCTTTCGCGTAAAACTATCGGCAACGCCATTTCGATGCTGCCATGCCCGCTGGACCAGGTCGGAAGCGCACCCGATGTAGATTGTGCCGTTCCGTCCGCTGGCCATGATGTAGACGAAACCTCGTTTCACGTGCCGAGCATGGCCGGGCTATCGCTAAAGCGCTAGTCCGGGTCTGGGCCGCTGCCTTCGCAGGGGCACAGCTACTTCGCCGGCTCGTCGTTCTTCACCCAGGGCTTAAACGCGCCGCCGGGGACGGCCGAGGCGACCGGGCTTTCGTAGCCGTCCCTGCTGACCGACGAGACGCCGAACACCCAGTCGTCGACGCGGATGCCTTTGAGCACCGCTCTCGGCGTTGGGTGAGTCTGAATGACGCTGCCAGGTGGGGACATTGCCTCTGCCTTGGCATACGCCTCGCCAGCAATCTTATCCGTGTCGACGATGCGTGACTGTTGCCACTGATTGCTGTCTGTGCGCCGCCATCTCACTGTGTAGATGGTCGCGCCATCGACAAATCCCCAAGTCACCTTCGTATCCGTGCTCACCGCGCCCTCGACCGTCGGCTCCGGCGGCGGCGGGGCGCTGGCGAGCCAGGCCAGCGCGGCGACGTTCAGTTTCGTGACCCGCGCCAGATAGGGGAAATCCATCTTGTCGATGGTGTCGCCATATTCGACGCCATTTTCGGTGCGCAGGTCCTGGTGCTGCTGATTGTAATTCTCGACCGCGACCGAGAAGCGCACCGCGGGGAAACCGGCGTTCAGGAACTCGGTGTGGTCGCCGCCGCGGCTGAAACGGTCGTTGCGCCAGATCTGCATGACATCGATGCCGAGCGAAGGCACCCGCTCCGCCAGGGAATCGAGGAAGCGGGAGATGTTGCGTGACGGCGAGTCATTCTCGCCGCCCTGGCTCCGCACAGCCGCGCGCAGCTCGTCCCCGCCCTGCCAGCGCAGCCCTTCGGAGAAGACCCGCACCTGCTTGTCGTTGCAAACGCCGTCGGAGCCGCAGCTGTTGCCGATGATGTCGTTGTTCAAATTGGCGATGACGTTCCAGCCCTGGGCCTTGGCATGGTCGGCCAGGATCTTGCCGCCATTGAGCCCCTGCTCCTCGCCCGACAGTGCAGCATAGACGATGGTGCCGGGGAATTTATGCTTGGCTAGCACCCGCGCCGCCTCCAGCACCGCCGCGGTGCCCGACCCGTCGTCATTGGCTCCCGGCGCGTCGGCGGTGGCGTTCATCGGGTCCGAAACGCGGCTGTCGATATGGCCGGTGATGATCACCACGTCATTGGGACGCTCGGTGCCGCGCTGGATTCCAACCGCGTTGCACACCCTGGTCGGGGTCGGAATGCGTGGCAGCTTGGTGACCGTGTCGCAGGTCTGCATCGTCTCCAGCCCTAGCGCCTTCAATTCCGCCTCGGCCCAGCGCACCGAAGCCCCGATGCCGCGCTTGGGATCGGTCTGCGACGACAAGGTATGACGGGTGCCGAAGCTGACCAGCTTCTCGACCGTCTCCCTCATTCGATCGGCCGAGACATTGGCGGCGATCTGGCCGACCTTTTGTTCAGGCGATTGAGCCGCGGGCTGGGCAGCAGCGGTCGAAGCGGAAAGGGCGAGCAGTATAGGGGTTGGGCGAAGCATGGCACGCTACTAAGCACGCCCGGCAGAGCAGTTCCAGCCCGCCGCTAATCACGCTCCGAACTGCCGCCTGTGGACAGGCCAACCAGGCGGGCAATCATGACGGCTAGGAACAGCTGGCCCCCGATGACTTCGAATACGACGATGCCCCGGCTCATGTCCGTGCGCGGCAGGAAATCGCCATATCCCAGCGTCGCCAGCGTGACGAAGCTGAAATAGACGGCGCTTTCTCGCGTGAAGGCGGACGGGCCGCCAAAGCTGCCCGGCATCGCTTCCTCGATTGCCCAGTAGGTCATCCCGAAGAAAAGCCCCGCCAGCAGATACGCACTTAGCGCAGCAAAAATATGCTCGCTGGTTATTCTTCCACCCTTGAGCACGAAATGCAGGGCGCCCGCCGCCGCCAGCAGGCCGATGATCGCCCACAGGCCGAACGTCGTATCGGACAAGGTTTGCTGGTGGGTCTCGGTCGCCACCGCACGAGCAAGCAGCACCAATATAATGCCGGTCAGCAGGAAGCCTCGCGTCCTGGGCGAACCCATTGGCATCACCGCCGCGAGCAAGCTCACACCAAGAAGGAATTCGATTGCCGTGACACTCCGGCCAAAAGCCGAGGCAACCGGCATCACCAGCAGGGTAAAGAGCAAAGTGAAGAACAGGATTGCGTAACGGCGCGCGTGATAGGCTCGCCAGAAACGCGCAATGCCACCCCTCTCCCGACCGGCCACCCTCTCCCCCGTGCGCCTCTCATCGACCGACATGTTCGCCTTCCACCGCTTCCGTTTCACGTGGTGATGGGGAACTTCGGTGGCGTCCATCGGCATTGTTACCGAGGCACACGATGGACCGCCGGTCGAAGTTCGGCCGACCCTGGTCGATCTTCCATCGCACATTGGTTGATTATCGCTAGCGACCGTCGGCCAGACCATTGCCAAGGGAATCGAACTTCCATGCTGCGCTCGCTGTTACCAATCCTGATGCTGATCGCCGCACCCGTCGCCGCTAAGCCCGGCGATCCCAAGGCAGCCGTCGAAGAATTGCTCGCCGCCGATCGCAACTTCTCGGACGTGGCCGCCAACGCGGCAGACCCTGTCGCCGGGCTCGCGCCGATGCTTGATACCGAAGTGGTTATGCCGACGCCAAATGGCCATGCCATCGGACGAGCTGCGGTGATTGCCGCGCTCCGCAATGACCCGTCGCAAAAGGAAGGAAAGGTCAGCTGGACACCCGTTCGCGGCGGGATCTCCGCCGATGGAACGCAAGGCTTTACCTATGGATTTCTGACGCTGACTCGCGACGATCCAGCCAAGCGCGATCGCAAATATCTTGCCTATTGGGTCCGGCGGCCGGAGGGTTGGCGCGTCGTCACCTATCGCAATCAAGTGCGAGAACCGGGCGAGGTATCGACCGCCATGTTGCCGCCTTCGATTCCCGCGAATGGGGTCGAGCCAGTTACCGACGCGTCGGTGATCGCCGTACACCAGCGGACACTCGCCGCAGCGGAGAAGGCATTTTCGGATCGAGCGCAGGCGACCAACCTCAGGATCGCGTTCCGAGAATATGGGCGCGAAGACGCAATGAACATGTATCCTGGAGCAGGTTTCACGATCGGCGCCGAAGCCATCAGCAAGGGCTTTGACGAAGGGCCCGCTGCCCTGCACTGGGCTACCGAGCGCAGCTTTGCCGCCTCCAGCGGCGACCTCGGCGTCAGCATCGGTTACCTGGTGCTCAACAAGGCAAGTGCAAATGGCAAGTTCAGGCGCATTCCCTTTTTCACCATCTGGCGGCGCGACGGCCCTGACCAGCCTTGGCGCTACATCGCAGAGTAGCCAGTTGTATTATATTAATAATACACCTAGGGTCGCGCCATGCTCAGCCTGATCGCCGCCGCCGCGCTGGCCGCCCCGTCACCGATCTACCATTACATCCGCTCGAACCGCGACGGCAGCGAGCCCGAGCACGTCGTCCAGTATCGGCCGACCCGGACGACGGTCTCGGTCTATAAATGGGTCGAGAAGTGCAAGACTGCCGCCTACGTCACCGCGGTGATGAGCGACGACCTCCTCGACGCACGGTTCTTTGTCGCGGGAAAGGTGGCGAGGGATGGCAGCCAGGCACGGTTCGGAACGCTTGCGCTCGATCCCCGGTTGATGACTCTTTCCGCCGATGTGGCGCCGCCTGGAGGACCCCGGATCCAGGTCAAGCACATGCTGCGGGCCAGGCCGTTCCTGCTCTACGATTTCGATTTCGCCGACCTCAACAGTTTCCTGCAGGAGCATCGGCCGAAGTCCGATTTTTCCTTCGCATTGCCCGTGATCTGGCCCGCGGATGATGCGGTCTTCCGCGACCTCGGCATGCTTCGTGCCCGCTATGCCGGCCCGGAGGAGCGGCTTGGGCGGCAGGTCGTTCGCTACGACTTGCGGGTGGACGGCCCGACAGCTTCTACCGGCACATTGTGGGCCGACGCTGCCCAGGGCTTCATCGTCGAGGCGGATCTGGGCCTTCCCAACCATATGGAATACAAGGATTTCCGGCTGCGCCTCGAGAAATTGGAAGCCGGTTCTCAGTCCGCCTGGGACGCATTGACGAAAAGCCATTACGCGGGCTGCCCTGCCACCTAGCCAGAGGCCGCGCAGGGGATTAGGGAGCGGCCAACTCCCCGATCAGGTAGAGGTCCCGATTCCCATGCGTAGCATCGAACATTTCATCAATGGCAGCCGTACCGCGGACGGTTCGCGCCACGGCGATGTGTGGAACCCGTCGCAGGGCGAGGTCCAGGCCAAGGTCGGCTTCGGCACCGCCCAGACGCTGCAGAAAGCGGTCGACGTCGCTCGCGCTGCGCAGCCGGCCTGGGCCGCCACCAACCCGCAGCGCCGTGCCCGCATCATGTTCAAGTTCAAGGAGCTGGTCGAAGCCCACATGGACGAGCTGGCGGAGCTGCTGGCCAGCGAGCATGGCAAGGTCATCGCCGATGCCAAGGGCGACATCCAGCGCGGACTGGAAGTGATCGAGTTTTGCTGCGGCATTCCGCATGCGCTGAAGGGAGAGTTCACCATCGGCGCCGGTCCCGGCATCGACGTCTATTCGATGCGCCTGCCGCTCGGCATCGGCGCGGGCATCACCCCGTTCAACTTCCCGGCGATGATTCCGATGTGGATGTTCGGGCCGGCGATCGCGGCAGGCAATGCCTTCGTGCTGAAGCCGTCGGAGCGAGACCCGTCCGTCCCGGTGCGCCTTGCCGAGCTGATGCAGGAAGCGGGCCTGCCCGACGGCATCCTGAGCGTGGTTCACGGCGACAAGGAGATGGTCGACGCGATCCTCGACCATGAGGATATCCGCGCGATCAGCTTCGTCGGATCGTCCGATATCGCCCAGTATATCTACTCGCGCGGCACCGCGAACGGGAAGCGCGTGCAGGCGTTCGGCGGCGCCAAGAACCACGGCATCGTCCTGCCCGACGCCGACCTCGACCAGGTCGTCACCGATTTGACCGGCGCCGCGTTCGGATCGGCGGGTGAGCGCTGCATGGCCTTGCCGGTGGTGGTGCCGGTCGGCGAGGAGACCGCGGACCGGTTGCGCGAGAAACTGATCCCGGCGATCGA
>DASTOV010000052.1:0-2597 GCA_035720125.1 Sphingomicrobium sp.
CGGCATAGACATAGGCATCGAGCGCCTCCGGTCCCTTGGCTGCATAAAGCGCCAGTCCGGCAAGGCTGGGCAGCAGGGCCAAGGCGACCATCAGCCCACCGAAGGCGATGATCCTCGGCCAGCCATCCCCGGTTCGCCGTAGCAGGAAGAGATAGGCAACTCCGAAGAAAATGCCTTCGGCCATGCTGACCTGCTTGACCGCCATGGCTGCGCCGCTCGCGAGCATGGTCCCCAACGCGGCACGGCGTATCTGCGCCGGGTCGGTGCTGCCCGCGACGCGCAACAGCCAGTAACCGCCAAGCGCCATGAACAGGTTGTAGAAGACGGGGGATTGCCCCGACTGGCCACCGATCGTGGCAATGGTCAGGAGATAGGCGACACCCGCAAGCGTCGCTCCTTGCGCTTCGGCATAGAGCCTTGCCGTAGCCCGAATTGTCCAGGCGGTCGCGACGGCAAAGGCGGTAGCGGCTAGCTGAACCGCCAGGATCGATCGGTCGATTCCGGCGATCGCGCCATAGATCAGGAACAGGCCAAAAGGCTTACGGTCCCAAATGTCGACGATCGGCCACTGCCCGGTCCACCAGTCGCGGCCGACGAGCCAGTAGAACTGATCATCCATCTCGCTAACCGGATTGCCGTAGCTGACAAATCGCGTCGCGACGGCGACGGCGACGATCAGCAGCGCCGCGAAGGTCCGAGATGCAAAGGGGGAACCGCGCTCCGGTTCAGCAACTTTGTCAGCCAAGGTCCCGCCCCCAGTTTGCCGGCGGGCGGGATCGTGTCAGGCGCTGGCGCTTTCGGCAAGCACGGTGAGGCCCTTGTCGCCAACTTCGGCGAAGCCACCGGAGACGGTGATCGCTTCCGGCGATGCACCGGCGCTCTTGTAGACCTTGAGCTGGCCGTCCTTGAGCGTGGTCATGAAGGGCGCGTGGCCGGCCATGACGCCGAATTCGCCCTCGCTGCCCGGCACGACGACCATGTGCACGTCCTCGGAGCGCACGAGCTTTTCCGGGGTCACCAGCTCGAAATGGAGATCGGCCATTCTACTTCTTTCCCTCGATCGCGGCGTCGAAGTCCGATGCCGCCTTCTCGAACTTGTCGCGGCAGCCCGGGTTGCAGAAGCCGACGACCTTGCCCTGGTAGAGCGTCAGGCTGTCCGCGCTGACCGGGTCTCCCGACCAGGGGCAGCGCTGGTTGACGCAATCCTCGAGGCGGAGGCCTTCGGTCACCTGTTCAGGCCTCCTGCGCCAGCTTTTCGGCCTTGGCGACGACCTCTTCGATGCCGCCGACCATGTAAAAGGCAGCTTCCGGCAGGTGGTCATATTCGCCGTTCACCACCGCCTTGAACGAAGCGATCGTGTCCTCGATCTGGACGAACTTGCCCGGGATGCCAGTGAAGACTTCGGCGACGTGGAACGGCTGCGACAGGAAGCGCTGGATCTTGCGGGCGCGGCTGACGACCAGCTTATCTTCCTCCGACAATTCGTCCATGCCGAGGATGGCGATGATGTCCTGCAGGCTCTTGTACTTCTGCAGGGTCGCCTGGACCGCGCGGGCAGTCTCGTAATGTTCCTGGCCGACGGTGCGCGGCTCCAGCACGCGGCTGGTCGAATCCAGCGGGTCCACCGCCGGGTAGATGCCCAGCTCCGAGATGGCGCGCGACAGCACGGTGGTGGCGTCCAGGTGGGCGAATGACGTCGCCGGCGCCGGGTCGGTCAAGTCGTCGGCGGGCACGTAGATCGCCTGCACCGAGGTGATCGAGCCCTTGTTGGTCGAGGTGATGCGCTCCTGCAGCTGGCCCATGTCGGTGGCCAGCGTCGGCTGATAGCCCACCGCCGAGGGGATGCGGCCCAACAGCGCCGACACTTCCGAACCGGCCTGGGTGAAGCGGAAGATATTGTCGATGAAGAACAGCACGTCCTGACCTTCGACGTCGCGGAAATACTCCGCCTGGGCCAGGCCCGACAGCGCGACACGCGCACGCGCTCCCGGCGGCTCGTTCATCTGGCCGAACACCAGCGCCACCTTGGAGCCTTCGGAGATGGCATTGCCATCCTTGTCCTTGGCGATGACGCCCGCCTCGAGGAACTCGTGATACAGGTCGTTGCCCTCGCGGGTGCGCTCGCCCACGCCGGCGAACACCGACGTGCCGCCATGGCCCTTGGCGATATTGTTGATCAGCTCCTGGATCAGCACGGTCTTGCCGACGCCGGCGCCGCCGAACAGGCCGATCTTGCCGCCCTTGGCGTAGGGCGCGAGCAGGTCGATGACCTTGATGCCGGTGACCAGGATCGAGCTTTCGGTCGACTGGTCGACGAATGCCGGCGCCTCGCCATGGATCGGGGCGGTCATGTCGCTGCCGATCGGGCCGCGTTCGTCGATCGGCTCGCCAACGACGTTCATGATGCGGCCGAGAGTCTTCGGGCCGACCGGCACCCGGATCTGCGAACCGGTGGCGGTGACCTGCTGGCCGCGGGTGAGACCGTCGGTCGAGTCCATGGCGATCGTCCTGACCGTGGTCTCGCCGAGCTGCTGCGCCACCTCCAAGACGAGCCGGCGGCCGTTGATGTCGGTCGTCAGCGCGTTGAGGATCGGCG
>DASTOV010000053.1:0-7348 GCA_035720125.1 Sphingomicrobium sp.
ACCGAGACAATGGCGTGCTGACCAGGGACATGCTCAAGCAGGTGACGAAGCGTCCGCCGACCGAGCAGGAATTGCAGGACTGCCTGTTCGCCTGGACAGTCGCCAAGCATGTGAAGTCCAATGCCATCGTCTATGCCAAGGATGGCGCCACGGCCGGCATTGGAGCCGGGCAGATGAACCGGCGCGATTCGGCACGAATTGCCGCGATCAAGGCGCGGGAGGCGGCGGAAACCCATGGCTGGCCCGAACCGCGCACGGTCGGTTCCGCGGTTGCTTCGGACGCATTTTTCCCATTTGCCGACGGGCTATTGGCTGCGGTTGAGGCAGGAGCGACCGCCGTCATCCAGCCCGGCGGTTCGATCCGCGACGAGGAAGTGATTGCCGCAGCCGATGACGCGGGGCTGGCGATGCTGTTCACCGGGATGAGGCACTTCCGGCACTAGAATCTTCTCTGGGCAAGCTCGGGTGGGAGCTATCTCGGCGCTTGGGCGCCAGGTCCCGGGTCCGCGATCGCCAGGTCCTCAATGTCTTCCTTGCGCATCCGGAAAAGCTCTCGGTCCTCGGGGCCGAAGCCCTTTACCCAAAGGACAGCCCCGAACGCCGTCAGGATGGCCGGAATGCCGAAGATAATTTCGGCCCACTCAGGCAGCATGATGGCGAGCTGTCCGACGATCGTGGCCGCCGCGGCAGCCCAGATCAGCGGCCAGCGCCAGCCTGATACGGGGTGACCCAATATCTTCGCCAGCAGCCGCGACTTGGCGATCGAGGCGAGCCCGAGTGAAAGCATCAGGGCGAGAGCCGGCCCGGTCGCCTGGAACATGGTCGGCCATCCCCATCGCCGCATGACGAGGATGAGTCCGACCGCAAGTCCAGCTTCGACCAGAATCATCGCCAGGCTGATCATCATGTTTCGGTGGCGCGAGCAGTAGATCAGCGCTGCCTCGCTCACTGCAGCGGTCGCAGCCACGACTTCGGCGGCCAGCAGGAAGCCGAGAGCTGCGGTACCGGCGACGAAACCCGCGCCAACCAGGCCCATTACGGCCTCTCCGGGAATGCCAAGCGCCAGTGCGACCGCTCCTTGTGCCCCGATCACCCAAAATCCGACCTGTCGGACTTGCTTGGCGACCGCTGCCTTGTCGCCTTCCGCAAGATTGCGGCTGATGACCGGCCCCAGGATCGGGTCGAAACTCGTCTTCAGCTTTGACGGCAGGGACGCGACCTGCTGTGCGACATAATAGATGCCGACGATGGCGGGGGAAAAGAAAAGGCCGAGCACGGCAATGTCGACACGACGCGAACCCCATTCAACGGCATCCGCCGCAGCAACCGGCAAGTTTCGCCGTGCAAGCTGCCACAGGGTGCCTGGGTCCGGCCGCCAGTCATGTGGCAAGCCGTAGCTCTTCAGGAAAGGAATGATCGACGCGATGAGCGCAGCGACCATCGAAAGCGCATAGGCGATAATCAATCCGTCGCGGGTCGAAACAAATGCCCAGGCAAATGCGGCGATAGATATTGTCCACGGTTCGATTATTGCCCTCGCGCGCACCGTCGAGGCGACGTCATGGCGATAGGCCAATGCGGCAAGGCAAATGTCGGACCAGGCCAGCGCGAAGACGGTAATCGGCAGTGCCCATTCCAAGCCCGTGATCTCGGAGTTGGGGAACATGGCTTCGGGGAACAGGGCGAGGGCAGTCATGGCGATGGCCGCGCCGATTGCAGCAACCAGCAGCGCGTCCGCTACTGCATGGACATGGGGCTTGTCGGTCCTGGCCAACTGCTGGGCGAGCCCCCGTTTGAGACCGAGCGTAGCCAGCTGCGCGGCAAACTCGACGATCAGCACGGCATAGGCGAAGCGGCCGAGGGCCTCCGCGCCATAGATTCGCCCCGCAATGAACAGGAAGGGCAGGCGAGCAAGCAGCCGGAGGACGAACCCAAAGAAATTGATCCGTCCGCCTCGCGCCAGCGCGGCAAGGTCGGCAGACGGGGCCGTGGTAGTCGTGGTCGCCTGGCTCAATGCGCGGCGCCCCAGTTCGCGCCCCAGCCAACTTCGACATCCAGCGGGACATCGAGCCTAAGCGCGGGTTCGGCGGCTTGGGTCATTACTCGGCGGATCACGGCGGCAGCGGCGTCTTCCTTGCCTGCCGGAACTTCAAACACCAGTTCGTCATGCACTTGCAGCAGCATCGCGACGTCGCCAAGTTGGGCGTCCGCCAGCGCCGCGTCCATCCGGCTCATTGCCCGCTTGATGAGGTCGGCGCTGGTGCCCTGGATTGGGGCGTTGATGGCGGCACGTTCCGCACCGGCGCGGAAATTGGGGTTCGGGGCGCGAATGTTGGGGAAATGGGTCTTCCGTCCAAATAGGGTGCGGGTGAAGCCATGCTCGCGGACAAATGCGAGCGTGTCGTCGATGTAAGCGCGGATTCCCGGGAACCGAGAGAAATAGCGATCGATGATCGCCTTGCCTTCATCCTTGGATACGCCGAGCCGGCCGGCGAGACCCCAGCTTGAAATGCCATAGAGGATTGCGAAATTGACGGTCTTGGCCTTGCCGCGGGTGTCGCGGTCGACCGTGCCGAACAATTCCTCGGCGGTCATTGCATGGATGTCCTCGCCCTTGGCAAAGGCTTCCTTCAATTGCGGCACGTCGGCCATGTGCGCGGCCAGCCGCAATTCGATCTGGCTATAGTCGGCGCTCATCAGCACATGGCCGGGCTCGGCGACGAAAGCGTCGCGGATCTGGCGTCCGATTTCCGTGCGGATCGGGATATTCTGCAAATTGGGTTCAGTCGAGGCGAGGCGGCCGGTTTGCGCACCTGACAGGCTGTAGCTTGTGTGCACACGCCCAGTTTCGCGGTTGATTTGCGCCTGCAACGCATCGGTATAGGTCGATTTGAGCTTGGTAAGCTGGCGCCAGTCGAGCACAAGCCGCGCCACGTCTACGCCTTCACCAGCCAACCGCTCCAGCTCGTTGACGTCGGTGGAATATTGGCCGCTCTTGCCCTTTCGCCCGCCCTTGAGGCCCAGCCTGTCGAACAGCACCTGGCCGAGCTGTTGCGGCGATCCGATCGTGAACGGGCCGTTGGCCGCCTCGTAAACCCTCTGTTCGAGCGCAGCGATCTCGGTTGCAAAGGTCCCGCTCAACTTGGCCAGATGGGCCCGGTCGACCTTGATACCGCGCCGCTCCATTCTTCCTACGGTTGCCACCAGCGGCCGGTCGACCATTTCATAGACTTGGGTTGCACTCTCGGCGGCCAGCCGCGGCTTCAGTCGTTGCCACAGCCGGAGGCAGATATCAGCGTCCTCGGCGGCATATTCGGTCGCGGCGTCGAGCGGCACCTTGTCGAAGCTGATCTGCTTGGCGCCGACCCCGCAAACCGATTTGAAGGCAATGCATTCATGATCGAAATGGGCCTGGGCGAGTTCGTCGAGGCCATGACCATTCTTTCCGGCATCGAGGTTGAAGCTCATCACCAGCGTGTCGTCATATGGCGCGACGTCAATTCCGGCCTTCTGGAACATCGCCCAGTCAAATTTTAGGTTATGGGCGATCTTCAGGACAGCAGGGTCCTCGAGCAGCGGCTTCAGCTTTCCCAGCACCAAATCTGCCGCGAGCTGCCTGGGGGCATCGCTCAGCAAGTCACCGCCAACATGGCCGATGGGTATGTAACAGGCCTTGTTGGGCTGGATCGCGAGGCTGACGCCGACCAGCCGAGCGACCATATTGTCGATATTGTCGGTCTCGGTATCGATCGCCACAAAGCCCAGGCGACTGGCCTCGGCGATCCAGCGGTCGAGCGCCTCCTCGGTGACGACGCACTCATACTTCGTGCGGTCGACGATGATTGCCTCAGGGACCATCTTCGCGGTCGACACTGCCGGGCGCGACGCCATGACGTCGACCGGTCGGGCGCCGCCGCCGGAAGCGCCAAGAGCCGCGCCGCCCTCCTTGCCAACCCGATTGAGAAGCGACTTGAATCCCTGGTCTTCAAGAAACTCACGCAGCGGTTCGGGCGGGATGCCCTTGAGTGCAAGATCCTCGAGCGGCTCGGGAAGCGGCACGTCGCAAACCAACTCCACCAGCCGGCGCGACAGGCGAGCCATCTCGGCATGCTCGATCAGGTTCTGCTTCAACTTGGGCTTCGTGATCTGGTCGGTGGAGGCCAGCACCGTCTCCAGGTCGCCATATTGCTGGATCAGCTGGCTGGCGGTCTTGGGGCCTACGCCGGGCACGCCCGGCACATTGTCGACGCTGTCGCCCATCAGCGCCAGCACGTCGCCGACCTTGTCCGGCCCGACGCCGAACTTCTCATGCACTTCGGCAATTCCAATGCGCCGGTCGTTCATCGTGTCGAGCATGTCGACCCGGCCGTCGTCGACCAGCTGCATCAAGTCCTTGTCGGAACTGACGATCGTCACCTTCCATCCCGCCCGAACCGCGGCCTGGACATAGCAGGCGATGATGTCGTCAGCCTCCAGCCCTTCCTGCTCGATGCAGGGGATGGAAAAAGCGCGGGTCGCGACCCGGATCAGCGGGAACTGCGGGATCAGGTCTTCGGGAGCCGGCGGGCGGTTGGCCTTATATTGGTCGTACATCTGGTTGCGGTGGGTCGATTCCGATGCATCCAGTATCACCGCCATGTGGGTCGGCCCGTCGGCCTTGTGCAGGCCCTCGGCCAGCTTCCACAGCATGGCGGTATAGCCATAAACGGCGCCGGCCGGGACACCGTGGCGATTGGTCAGCGGTGGTAGCCGATGATAGGCGCGGAAGATGTAGCTCGACCCGTCGACGAGATAGAGGTGGTTCTGTTCGGCCATGCCGGCCTTGCTCTAGCAGGGTGGGCCGAGGATGAAAGCCGTCCCTTACCCGTCATTCCCGCCAACGCGGGAATCCCAACCGATGCTTCTGGAGGCGAATAAAATGGCCAAAAACTTCCAACGCCACCGACAGCCGTGGACCAGCGATGAAATCCAGAAGCTTCATCGCCTGGCTTCAAAGGGGATGAGCCTCAAAGCCATCAGCAGGGCACTGACCCGCAGCGAGGAGTCGGTCCAGGCACGCTGCAGGCAGGACGGGGTGAAGGTGAGCAAGTTGCCATAACCAGCCCGTTAAAGATGCGCATAATCGATCAAGACTCGGACAATTGCGCGAAGCACTGAATAATGACAAACTGATTGCTGAAGCGTCCGTCGGGACTTTTCTGGGGAGGGGCGTCGATTGGGGGGCATGGCGTTGCAGCCGGTTCGGCTGGTGCTGTTGCTGATCGTTGGACCGCGCGAAGGTGAGAACGACTTTCTGGAGTTCCCTTCGATCGAGGAAGCCGTGGCCTATGCTCGCGAGCTTCGTGGAGAGCCTCGATTCCAGCTTGAGGGGATTGAAGATCTCAGCGGCCGGACGCTGGTCTGTTATGACGATCTACGCGACCGATGCCGAGGACAACAACCGACGCCACTGCGACGTTTCGGGTGATTTCCACTTTGCGGTCGACTGCCTCCGGGTTGCTAGGGGACCAGCACCGTGTCGACAGCCGTTTCGCCCAGCTCGGGGTAATCCAGCGTGTAGTGCAGGCCGCGGCTTTCATGCCGCGACAGCGCCGAACGGACAATCAGGTCGGCAACCTCTAACAGGTTCCTGAGCTCGATCAGGTCCGGCGTCACGCGGAAATGCTTGTAATAATCGCTGACCTCCTGACGCAGCATGTCGATCCGCCGCTTGGCCCGTTCGAGCCGCTTGGTCGTGCGGACAATGCCCACGAAATTCCACATGAAGCGTCGAATTTCGCCCCAGATTTGCTGGATGACCACCTCCTCGTCGCTGTCGGTGACGCGGCTTTCGTCCCACGGCCGAATGGCGGGCGGTTGGGCCAGCCGCTCCCAGCTTTCGAGGATGTGTGTCGCTGCGCCTTCGCCGAATACCAGGCACTCCAGTAGCGAGTTGGAGGCAAGCCGATTGGCGCCGTGCAGGCCCGACTGCGTGACCTCGCCGGCGGCATATAGCCCGGGCGCATCCGTCCGCCCGTGTATGTCGACCACCACCCCGCCGCAGGTGTAATGCTGGGCCGGGACCACCGGGATGGGTTCCCTCGTAATGTCGATCCCCAGCCCGATCAGCTTCTCGTAGATGTTGGGGAAGTGCTCCTTAACGAAATCCGGTTCGCGGTGACTGATGTCCAGGTGGACATAATCCAGGCCATCGCGCTTGATCTCATGGTCGATTGCCCGCGCGACGACGTCACGCGGCGCAAGTTCGCCGCGCTCGTCATAGCCAGGCATGAAGCGATGGCCGGTCTCGGGATGCTTCAGGATGCCGCCCTCGCCCCGCACTGCCTCGGTGATCAGGAAATTCTTGACCTCCAAGTTGTAGAGGCAAGTCGGGTGAAACTGCATGAATTCCATGTTGGAGATGCGGCAGCCCGCGCGCCAGGCCATGGCGATGCCATCGCCCGTGGCACCTCTTGGCGCGGTCGAGAACAAATATGCTCGCCCTGCTCCGCCGGTCGCCAGCAGGGTCGCTCGGGCCGTCAACGCGTCGACCGATTCGGTGGCGCGATTATAGGCATAGAGGCCGTGCACCGCCCCGCTGGTGGAAAACTCTTCGGCGTGGCGGCCGGTAATCAGGTCGATCGCCACCATGTCGGGCACCAGCGTGATGTTGGGATTGGCCCCGGCGGCCTTTTCCAGCGCCTGTTGCACGGCCCAGCCGGTGGCGTCGGCCACATGGACGATCCTCCGGTGGCTGTGGCCCCCTTCCTGGGTCAGGTGCAGGGTTCCATTTTCCATGGCGAAGGGCACGCCCAGGCCGGCGAGGCGAGCGATCGCCGCCGGCGCCTCGCTCACCACATGTTCGACGGTGCTGAGGTTGTTGAGGCCGGCGCCGGCGATCATCGTGTCGCGGACATGGGCCTCGAAGCTGTCGCCTGCCTCAAGTACCGCAGCGATGCCGCCCTGTGCCCAGCCGGTCGCGCCGTCGCTGAGCTTTCCCTTGGCGATGACACCGACCTTCAGGCTGGTCGCGAGGTGCAGTGCGGCAGTGAGACCAGCCGCACCGGAACCAACGACCAGGACATCGAAGGCGCGGGCGCTCATGTCGCAGCCTCCCGCGTCAGGCTCAGGAAAACATCCTCCAGGTCGGGGTCGCGGGTCGACACGTCGATGATTCCAAGCCCGACCTTCTGCAGCGCGTCGAGCACCTGGCCGGCGTTCACTCTGTCCTTGCGGTAAGTGATCTCCATCGTTCTGGGCCCGGTGATGTCGATGCGCTCGAAGCAGGCGTCGTCCGGGGTTGTAACCAGGTCGCGGTCGACCTCGACCACGACGGCCTTGTCCTGTGCTTTTGCAATCAGGTCGCGGG
>DASTOV010000054.1:0-3566 GCA_035720125.1 Sphingomicrobium sp.
CGCATCCCCCAATATGCATACTTGCTGCAAGCCAATGGCGTGAAGCGGCCTGTAGTCTTGGTGCAAGCGGAAATTATGGATGGCGAGCCCGTCCTCGGGTTGAGGGATGCTAAGGGCGAGATGATCATTGCCTCAGGCGAAGAGATCGAGCTGCTCGGATTGACGCACCCCTAATGGCAGCTTTCCACCCAAAACAGTCATTGGCCGTCACGACATCCGGCGCTCCCGGCGAATGCCGAGAGCGCCGGGCCATCCGCTGATTCACGCGCGAACGACGGTCTTGCGGCTGTCGCTGCCGAACAGGGGGACCAGCTGCCACAGGGCGGAGAGGCCGACCAGCGAGTAGACAAGCCGGCTGAGCATGCTCATCTCGCCGAACAAGGCGCCGACCAGGTCGAACTGGAGCAGGCCTACCATGCCCCAGTTGAGGCCGCCGACGATCAGCAGCAACAGTGTGAGCTTGTTAAGAACGGACATTAGAGAATCTCCTGGACTTGAAAAGAGGCCGCCGGCCGCCTGCTGGGGAGATGCGGCCGGCGTGGACGCCGTCACATCGGAAGTGACACTGCGTCCGTGACGTGGATGACGCCGTTCGACTGCATGAGGTCGGTGGAGGTTACCCGAGCGATGCCGCCTGTAGCGTCGGTGATCACGACCGAATTGCCTGTCAGGCTGGCGGTCAGCGCCCCACCCTGGACAGTAGTCAGGGCGGCTTTGCCGCCATTGTCCTGGATCAGCTTGACCAGTTGGGCCGCGGTCACCTTGCCCGGAACCACGTGATAGGTCAGCACGGCGCGAAGCTGGTCGCGGTTGGCGGGCTGCAACAGAGTCTCGACAGTTCCGGCCGGCAGCTTGGCGAAGGCGGCGTCGGTCGGGGCGAAGACAGTGAACGGGCCGCCGCTCGCCAACGTATCGACCAGGCCGGCCGCCTTGACGGCCGCGACAAGCGTCTCATGGTCCTTCGACTGCACCGCCGCGGCGACGATGTTGCCCTTGTTGCCGCTGCCGGCAGAAGCTGCAGCGGGGAGAATGGCGAGCGCCGCCGCGGCGGCGGCCGCCAGCATTCTGGAGGTGTTGATCATCGCATAAACTCCTGTTCATCTTCCATTCTGGAAGTTGTCCCAGAAGTTAGGAGCCCTGGCCTCCCCTCTCCATACGGCCTTTGGACTGCATCTAGAGGCCCGCCTCGACCGCGATGCGGATCGCGTCCGCTGACGTTGCGACGTCTAGCTGCTCAAGCAGCAAGGCGCGGTGCATCTTCACGGTTTTTTCGCTAATTTTGAGTTCCCAGGCGATTTGCTTGTTGAGAAGGCCGCGGGCCATCAGTTCAAGTACCTGGCGGCGACGTTCCGGAAGCGCCTTCACTAAAGATACCGCCCGGGCTCGCCGTGCATCGAAATGTGTTGGGGCATCGATCCCCAGATCGACTTGCGAACCGAGAAACCAGGCGAGGTTGCCATCCTCGTCGAACAGGGGACTGACCAGCACCGCGTTGCGGAAGGGGCTGCCGTCGCGGCGATAATTCAGGATGTCGACGAGAACCGGCCGGCGAGTGCCGATCGCCTCACGGATGCGGTTAGTGATCCAGGGCTCGGTGAGCTCGCCGGCCAAGAAACGGCAATTGCGGCCGACGATCTCGCTCTCGGCATACCCCGTCAGCGCGCAAAAGGCGGGATTGGCGACCTCCAGCGGATTGTCGGACCGGCGTGGATTGCTGATCACCGTCGCGATGGGGCTCAGGCCAATGCTCTCGAAAAGCTGTTTGTCCGCAACGGTCATTGGGCGATGCTACTCCCTCGCCGCCAACCGCGCGAGTACAGTCTCTAACGGGCGTAATTGCACGCGCCTGGATTGCCGCTTGAAAGGCCGCGGCGGAGGGCCTCCATCCGCTGCGCCGAACTGCCGTGGGTGAAGCTTTCGGGCACGACGCGGCCCTGCGTCTGCTTTTGCAGCGTATCGTCGCCGATCGCCTCGGCGGCGCGCATGCCTTCCTCGATATCGCCCTGCTCCAGCGCGCCGGAACGGGCGGCCCACACTCCTGCATAGCAGTCGGCCTGCAGCTCGACCCCGACCTGCACCTGGTTGCCTTCGGCCTGCCCCAGCCGAGCCTGCGCCGCCTGGGCGCGGTCGAGCGTCCCTTCAAGGTTCTGGATATGGTGGCCGACCTCATGCGCGATGACATAGGCCTGGGCAAAATCGCCCGGCGCGCCGAAGCGGCGGCTCAGTTCCTCGAAGAAGGCCGGGTCGATGTAGATCTTCTGGTCGCTGGGGCAATAGAAGGGCCCCATCGCCGCCTGGGCCGCGCCGCAGCCCGACTGGTCGTAATTTGTATAGGCGACCAGGGTGGTTGGCTGGTAGGTCGCGCCGGCCTGGGTGAAGACCTGCCCCCAAACCTGCTCGGTCGAGCCGAGCACCTGGACAAGGAAGCGCCGTTGTTCCTGCGGCAGGGTCGATTGGCCGCTTCCTCCGCCCCCGCCGCCAAGCATTCCGCCGCCGCCAAGCTGGGTCAGCGCGCAATAGCCTAGGCCTAGAATGATGATGCCGACGAGGCCGAAACGCGATGCCACCAGAGGCAGCAGCATGCCGAGCCCGCCGCCAAGGTTCAGGCCGCCGCCGCCGCCCGTGCGGTCTTCGAAATGTTCGCTTTCGGGTCCGTCGCCAAAACGCATGAAGCTCTCCCTGCGTATCGTGCATCCAATGCTCCACCATCGTAACGGTTGCAATCGGCAGGCGGTGCCGCGACAGCGTAATGCAAAGGAGATTCGCGTCCCATGCAGCTTCAGGGAAAGACCGCACTGGTTACCGGGTCCACGTCGGGGATCGGCCTTGCCATCGCCCGCGCCTTCGCCTTCGAGGGCGCCAGCCTGATGATCAACGGCTTTGGCGACCCGCAAGAAATCGAGGAGATCCGCCAGGAGCTGGAGACCTCATCAGGCTCGCCGGTGCTTTACGACGGGGCGGACCTCGGCGAAGCCAGCGCGATCGAGGCGATGGTCAGGCGTTGCACCCATGAGCTGCGCGCACCGGACATTTTGGTCAACAATGCCGGGATCCAGTTCGTATCGCCGGTCGAACATTTCCCGGCCGAAAGATGGGATGCGATCCTCCGGATCAACCTCACCGCCGTCTTCCACACGACGCGGCTGTGCCTGCCGGCGATGCGGGAGCGCGGCTGGGGCCGGATCGTCAACACCGCCTCCGCGCACAGCCTCGTCGCCAGCCCCAACAAGTCGGCCTATGTCGCGGCCAAGCATGGCGTCGCCGGCTTCACCAAGACGGTGGCGCTGGAGGCGGCGAAGGACGGCGTTACCGTCAACTGCATCTCGCCCGGCTATGTCTGGACGCCGCTGGTCGAAAACCAGATTCCGGACACGATGAAGGCGCGTGGCCTGACCCGCGAGCAGGTGGTGAACGACGTACTGCTGGCGGCGCAGCCGACCAAGCGCTTCGTCACGGTCGACGAGGTTGCGAGCCTGGCGCTCTATTTGACCAGCGACGGCGCGGCATCGATTACCGGCGCCAACTTGTCGATGGACGGTGGGTGGACGGCAGCCTAGGCTCTTCAG
>DASTOV010000055.1:0-15282 GCA_035720125.1 Sphingomicrobium sp.
TAAAGGCCGGAAACGATCAGCTGCTTCGTCGGTGCAAATGGCGCAGGTGTGCCAAGGCCCTGCCACGCAAAGCGCGCGAAACTTTCAAGCAGCCCGGCCACTCCCGCCAGCAACAGCCCCGCTCCGGCAACGACCGGCCACGACGAGAATCCGAAATCGTGATCGAACCGCCAACTGCTGATCAGCCAGGGCAAGTAGCCGGCGACGATTCCAGGCGCGACAATGAGAAAAAGGGCCGAACCGGCAAGCGCTGCAGCTCGGCTGCGCATGCGCTCAGGCTGCCTTGCGGAATTCCAGCTCCAGCCGGCCCCAGATTTCGACCAGCGCCTCGGTCAGCTCGTCCATCATCGCTTCGCTATGGGTTGGCCCTGGGGTGAAGCGCAGCCGCTCCGTTCCGCGCGGCACGGTCGGGAAATTGATCGGTTGGACGTAGAGGCCATATTCGGCGAGCAGGATATCGCTGATCCGCTTGGCCTTGACCGGGCAGCCGACCAGCAGCGGCACGATATGCGTGACACTGTCCATCACCGGTAGCCCCGCATCGCGGAACTTGACCTTGAGGGCAGCCGCGCCGGTCTGCTGTGCCGCTCGCTCCGTGTCCGATTGCTTGAGATGTCTTACCGATGCCAGCGCACCCGCCACCAGCACCGGCGACAAGGATGTCGTGAAGATGAAGCCGGGGGCATAGCTGCGGATGCAGTCGACGATATTCCGGTCGGCAGCGATGTAGCCGCCCATCACGCCGAACGCTTTCCCGAGCGTCCCTTCGATGATCGTCAAGCGGTGGGCGATCTCTTCGCGCTCCGAAATCCCGCCGCCTCGCGCACCGTACATGCCGACCGCATGGACCTCGTCCAGATAGGTGATGGCGCCATATTTGTCGGCGAGGTCGCAAATGGCCGCGATCGGTGCCACGTCACCGTCCATCGAATAGACGCTTTCGAAGGCAATCAGCTTTGGCGCGTCGGCTGGCGCCTCCATCAGCAGCTGCTCAAGATGATCGAGGTCGTTGTGCCGGAACACCCGCTTTTCGCAGCCCGAGTTGCGGATTCCGGCAATCATCGAGGCGTGGTTGAGCTCATCGGAAAAGATGATGCAGCCCGGCAGGAGCTTGCCGAGCGTCGACAGCGCCGCCTCGTTGGACACATAGCCCGAGGTAAACAGCAGGGCCGCTTGCTTGCCGTGAAGGTCGGCGAGCTCGGCCTCCAGCTCGATGTGGTAATGCGTGTTGCCGCCGATGTTGCGCGTGCCGCCTGAACCGGCGCCGACATCGCCCAGCGCTTCTTCCATCGCGGCGATGACCGAGGGATGCTGTCCCATGCCGAGATAGTCGTTCGAGCACCAGACGGTGATCGGCTTTGGCCCATTGTGACCGTGGAAGCAGCGAGCATTGGGAAAGCTGCCCTTGGAGCGCAAAATGTCGATGAAGACCCGGTAACGGCCCTCGTCATGGAGGCGATCGATCGCCGCCTTGAAGATGCTTTCGTAATCCAACGCAAAGGTCCTCGCTTCCGCGCCCATTATCGTTGCCGGCGTTGGAAGGCCATTGAGAACGACTCGCAATTTGAGCGCCCGAGCACAGCGCTGCGATTGCCTGGCAATCGCTAGCAGTGCGCAGAGAGCGCGAAATGCGGCCGCCCTCCGAAGGAGGAGCGACGGCGCGAATTTACTTCGCGCCGGTCATCAAGCGACTATAATTCCCGCACCTCGCTCAGTCCGAATCCAGCCAGCGAAGGCTTCAAGGCCGCAGGCGCCGGGCCCGTGAACACGGCAATGCCGCCTGGCGCTTTCTCCGGCCATTCCTGCCCCTGCGTAAGATAGGCGATCCGCCGCGCGATGCCGGGCCCGCCGTCGACCTGGGCAATGGCGGGGAAGGCAGCGGCAATCTCCTCGGCCAGCAGCGGGAAATGAGTGCAGGCCAGCACCATCACATCCATCTCATCGCCTCGCGGCTGTGCGACCATTGGCGCGATCGCGCTGCGCACGGCTTCGACTGCAACGTGCTGGCCCGCCAGCTTGGCTTCGGCCAGCTCTACCAAGTCGGCACTGCCATGCCGGATGACGGTGCAATCGGCGGCGAACTGTCGTGCCAGATTGTCGACATAAGGCTGGCGGACGGTCGCCTCGGTGCCCAGCACGCCGATCACCCGGCTCTTCGACATTTCCGCGGCCGGCTTGATCGCGGGCACGGTGCCGACCACCGGGATGTCGAGCGCCGCGCGCACATGGTCGAGCGCGATGGTCGAGGCGGTGTTGCAGGCGATCACCGCCAGCCGTGGGTGGAAACGCTCCACCAGGCGGCCGAGCAGGGCAGGGACCCGCGCCGCAATCTCCGCTTCGGACCGCTTGCCGTAGGGGAACGCCGCACTGTCGGCCGCATAGACGATCGGCGCATTGGACAACAGCCGGCGCGTAGGCCCGAGCACCGAAAGCCCGCCGACGCCCGAATCGAACAAGAGCAGGGGAGAAGCGGGATTCATTGCCTGCTGAGCTAGGGTGAAGGCCGCGCTCGCGCAACATTGCGGCGGCCAATTGATCTGCTACGCATCGGCCGATGGACAGCGCGACGATCCTGGCTTTGCTGGTTGGATATTTGCTCGGATCGATCCCGTTCGGGCTGCTGCTGACTCGGCTGGCCGGGAAAGGCGACATCCGCGAAATCGGCTCCGGGAATATCGGTGCGACCAATGTGCTGCGGACCGGCTCGAAGGGCCTGGCCGCCGCGACGCTGATCCTGGATGCCGTCAAGGGCGCCGTGGCGGTGCTGATCGCCCAGCGGCTATGGCCGGACGCCGTAAACTTTGCCGCGGCCGGGGTGCTGGTCGGCCATCTCTACCCGGTCTGGCTCCGCTTCAGGGGCGGCAAGGGCGTTGCCACCCTCCTCGGCATTCTGGCGCCTCTCCTTTGGCAGGCGGCTGTCGTCTACGTGGTCATCTGGCTGGGCCTTCTGCTGCTACTGCGGATCAGCTCGGTTGCCGGGATGTCTGCTGCTGCCAGTGCGCCGATCTCGGTGGCAATCCTGGGCGAACAGGCGCTCTTCCCGGTGGTGCTTGGCTTCGCCATTCTGGTCGTCTGGCAACATCGCGACAATATCCGGCGCCTGGCCCGCGGCGAGGAACCGCGCGTGGGCAAGAAGGTTTGAGCCAGCCGGCCGACCTCATCGACCGGCTGCGACTGATCCGCACGCCGGGAATCGGCCCGGTCGCATATCGCCAGTTGCTGCTGCGCTTCGGCAGTGCCGAAGCGGCACTGGCTGCGGTTCCCGATCTTGCGCGGCGCGGGGGAGGGAAGACGCCCACCATCTATCCGGTGGGCCGGGCCGAACAGGAAATTGAGGCCGTCGAGAGGCTGGGCGCCCGCTACTTGTCGATCGGACTGGGACTATATCCGCGATCGCTGGCCCAGCTGGAGGACGCGCCGCCGCTGCTCACCGTTAAGGGCAGCCTCGCCCTGCTCGACCGGCCGATGGTGGCCATTGTCGGCGCGCGCAATGCCAGTGCCGCCGCCTGTCGCTTCGCCCGCGGCCTTGCCCATGACCTGGGGCGGGAAGGCGTAACGGTCGTTTCCGGCCTTGCGCGCGGCATCGACAGCGCGGCCCATGACGGTTCACTGGACAGCGGCACGATTGCCGTCATCGCCGGCGGAATCGACAACTTCTACCCACCCGAGAACGAGGCGCGTCAAAGGGACATTGCCGAGCGCGGCCTCCTGGTCGCCGAAATGCCTCCAGGCACCGAGCCCAGGGCGCGGCACTTTCCCTACAGGAATAGGATTATCGCCGGCCTCGCCGCCGGAACGGTCGTCATTGAAGCCGCTCCTCAGTCCGGCTCGCTGATCACCGCCCGGCTGGCAGCCGAGGCGGGGCGCGAGGTGATGGCGGTGCCCGGGTCGCCGCTCGACCCGCGCGCGCAGGGCTGCAACCAGCTGATCCGCGACGGCGCAACGCTGATCCAGACAGCCGCGGATGTGATGGAGAGCATCACCCATTTGAATGGCAAGGTCGCCAGCCCTTCTCGATCATTCGAACATCGGGCAGTCGAACATCGGGAAACGCCACTGCTCGAACCCGAGCCCGACATCCGACTGCAGGTCGAGGACCTGCTCGGGCCGTCGCCGGTGCCGGTCGACGAGATTGTTCGCTTGGCGGGAGTCGAACCGGGTGCGGTTCAGCTGGTCCTGCTGGAACTCGACCTTGCCGGCCGGCTTGACCGCCATGCCGGGAACAAGGTCAGCATCAGGAGCGCTTGACGCGGCGAAATGCCACGCCGGAAAATCGCGCGTACGTACGTAAAGGGGTGCAGCGTTGAAGCTTGTCGTCGTTGAATCGCCCGCCAAGGCGAAGACCATCGAGAAATATCTGGGGCCGGGCCACAAGGTTCTGGCGAGCTATGGCCACGTCCGCGACTTGCCGGCCAAGGACGGATCGGTCGATCCTGATGCGGGCTTCGCGATGGAATGGGACACCTATCCCGACAAGGCAAAGCAGCTGAAGGCCATCGCCGATGCGGCCAGGCAGTCGGACACGCTGATCCTCGCTACCGACCCCGACCGCGAGGGAGAAGCAATCAGCTGGCACGTCCAGGAGGTATTGAAGAAGCGCAAGGTCCTGCCGGCGCAGGTCAGCCGGGTCACCTTCAACGCCATTACCAAGTCGGCGGTGACCGAGGCGATGGCCCACCCGCGCACCCTCGATGAGGATCTGATCGACGCCTACAAGGCGCGCCGCGCGCTCGACTATCTGGTCGGCTTCACCCTCTCGCCGATATTGTGGCGCAAGCTGCCGGGAGCAAAATCGGCCGGCCGGGTGCAGTCGGTCGCGCTCCGCCTGATCGTCGATCGCGAGCGTGAAATCGAGATCTTCAGGGCGCAGGAATACTGGCAGGTTTCAGCCAAATTCGAGGCCGATGGCACGCCCTTCAATGCACGTCTGGTCGCGTTGGACGGCAACAAGCTGGACCGTCTGTCGATCGGCGACAAGGGGTCGGCCGAAGCAGCAAAGAGGGTTGTCGAGGAGGGTCGCTTCACGGTCGCCTCGGTCGAGACCAAGCCCGTGTCGAAAAACCCGCCTCCACCCTTCACCACGTCGACTCTGCAGCAGGAGGCGGCGCGCAAGCTCGGCTTTTCCGCCAGCCATACGATGCGGCTTGCCCAATCGCTCTACGAGGACGGGCTGATCACCTATATGCGCACCGACGGCGTGCAGATGGCGGGCGAGGCGATCAGCGCCGCGCGCCGCGCCGTCGCTGATCGATATGACGCGGGCTACCTGCCCGACAAGCCGCGCCAGTACAGCAGCAAGGCCAAGAATGCGCAGGAAGCGCATGAGGCGATTCGCCCGACCGATTTCTCCAGGGATCGTGCTGCGTCGGGCGACCATGGCCGGCTCTACCAGCTGATCTTCAATCGCGCGCTGGCCAGCCAGATGGCTTCGGCAAGGCTGGAGCGAACCACGGTCGAGCTCACCGACGGCGCAGGTCGGGCCACGCTTCGCGCCACGGGCCAGGTGACCATCTTTCCCGGCTTCATGGCGCTGTATGACGAGGGTCGCGACGATCCACAGGACGAGGAGGGGGCACGGATGCCCGCGCTCCGGTCCGGCGACGCGCCCGTGAAGACCGGGGTCGAGGCGACCCAGCATTTCACCCAGCCGCCACCGCGCTATTCGGAAGCCAGTCTGGTCAAGCGACTGGAAGAACTCGGCATCGGGCGGCCGTCGACCTATGCCGCGACGCTGCAGACGTTGAAGGACCGGGAATATGTGCGGCTCGACAAGGGGAGGTTCATTCCCGAAGAGAGCGGCCGGTTGGTCACCGCCTTCCTCGAACGCTTTTTCGAACGCTATGTGAGCTTCGATTACACCGCCGAGCTCGAGGAAGAGCTCGACGATGTCTCGGGGGGACGCCTTAACTGGCAGAAGCTGCTCGAGGACTTCTGGCGCGACTTCAAGCCCAAGGCGGGTGAAGTGATGGAGCAGAAGCCGTCGGACGTGACGGCGGCGCTCGACGACTTTCTTGCGCCCTATCTGTTCCCGGACAAGGGAGATGGCAGCGATCCTCGCCTCTGCCCGCTGTGCGGTACCGGCAAGCTCGGGCTTCGCGGTGGTCGATTCGGCGCCTTCGTCGCCTGCTCCAATTATCCGGAGTGCAAATACACCCGCCGCTTCGGCCAGGGCGAGGAAGCGGCCAGCGAGGGACCGGCCGACATCGGCAACGGCATCGAACTGAAGAGCGGGCGGTTCGGGCCCTATCTGGAACGGGACGGCGTCCGCGCCTCGCTGCCGAAGGACGTGCCGCAGGACGGGTTGACGCTGGAAATGGCGGAAAGGCTACTATCGCTGCCGCGCGACATCGGCCCTCATCCCGAGACCGGCAAGCCGATCGTCGCCTCGATTGGCCGCTATGGCCCTTACCTGATGCACGACGGCAAATATGCCCGGCTTTCATCGACCGCCGAGGTATTCGACACCGGCATGAATGCCGCGGTGGTCAAGCTGGCGGAGGCAGCGAGTGGGGGGAAAGCGCGCAGCGGCTCGCGTGAGCCGATTGCCGTGCTCGGAGCCCATCCGGCAAGCGGCAAAGACATCAAGGTGATGGAAGGGCGCTTCGGTCCTTACGTCAGCGATGGTACCACCCATGCAACCCTGCCCAAGACCGCCGATCCCAAGGCGGTGACGCTGGGAGAGGCGGTCGCGCTGATCGACGCCAAGGCTGCAAAGGGGCCTTCAAACGGCAGGCGAAAGGCGCCGGCTAGGAAGAAGAAGTAGCGGCGCAAGTGCGGCAGCGTGGATCGGGCGCGATCCGGATCTGCCGCCAGCTGAGGCCTAGCCCGTCGAACAGGTGCAACGTTCCCGCCGTGTCCTGGCCGATGCCGACGATCGTGCGGATTGCCAACAGTGCGGCGAAGTTGCCGACCGTGCCCGTCAGCGCGCCGAGCACGCCCAGTTCGGCGCAAGTGTCGCAGTCATCGGCGTCAAAGGCGTCGCCGACAAAGCAGCGGTAGCAGGGCCGGCTGCGGAACAGCGCCACCTGCCCCTGGAACTGCTGCGCGGCCGCGGAGATCAGGGGGATGCCGAGTCTCACCGCGGCGTCGCTGACCGTCAGGCGGGTCGCGAAATTGTCGGTGCCGTCGATGATCAGGTCGTGGCCGGACAGGATGGCGTCGGCGTTTTCGCCTTCGATCCTGTCGGCAACGGTGCGGCATTCGACATGGGGATTTCGCTTGCCGATGAACCGCGCCGCAAGGTCGACCTTGCGCTCGCCTATCTGGTCGCTGGCGTAGAGTGGCTGGCGCTGAAGGTTCGACAGCTCAACGCGGTCATCATCGATAATCGTCAGGTGGCCCACACCTGATCCGGTGAGTGCCGAGATGGCGCCGGCACCGATGCCGCCGGCACCGACCAGCGCAATTTTTGCAGCTTTCAGCTTCAGCTGCCCTGCGCCGCCAATATGGGGAAGGACAATGTGCCGCGCGTAGCGGTCCAGCTCCTCGTCAGAGAGAGCCATGGCCGCCGGTCGAGCCGAATCCACCGGCCCCACGAGCCGTCTCGCACAACTCGTCGACCTCGTCCCATTCGGCGAGTGTGACGGCCGCCGGGACAAGTTGGGCGATGCGCTCTCCGCGACGGATCGGGAAGGGCTCGCCGCCGTGATTGATCATGATGACCTTCAGTTCGCCCCGATAGTCGCTGTCGATCGTACCCGGCGTGTTCGGGACGGTGATGCCATGTTTCAGCGCCAGGCCCGAGCGCGGCCGCACCTGGATCTCATAGCCTTCGGGGATGGCCACCTTGAACCCGGTGGCGACCGCATGCCGCTGCCCCGGCATCAGGTCCAGATCTTCCGCCGCGACCACGTCCATGCCAGCCGCGCCGTGCGTGGCGTAGCTTGGCAGCGGCAAGCCCTCGCCATGGGGAAGGCGCGTCAGGCGGATTCGGATCTTCATTCTAGTTATGCCTTAGGTTCCAGTTTCTGGGCATTTCGCAAAATTCTGGGAATCGGCGTCAGCGATTCCGATGCCATCCGTCCAATTGATGGCATCAGACTTGGCTGGAAGACAATCCGCGATCCGCTTGACTTGGCTTGCCGCGCCTGTGGAACCATCGAGCGCTAATTGGAATCAATATCGAGCAGACCCCTATACCAACCGACGTCATTTCGGCCGCTGGGTCGGTAATCTCCCCTCTCCGCCAATCGCAGGATTGCATTCCCCATCGCGATTTCGACCTCCGGGCAGCCGAGTTTGCCCACGACTACCTCCTTCACGGCGCCGCTAGTATCGAACTGGATGAGGAACGGGACCTCAAGGTTGATTCGCTTTCCGGATACTCCACTGATCTTGCAGTTTCCTGATTGTACGGCGCTCTCGATCGCGTCGACTATGAAAGCGGTCGCATCGGAATTGTTGCGCCTTTCGACAGCCGGGATGTTGCTCCAGTCTCCGGTCGCGCTGGAGAGGTTTGGCGCCGCCAACGCAGCAGCGAGTGAAATCACGCCGGTAACCACCATCGCCAACTCCCGCAGAACTTGCCCATTCTTAAGAGATATCGATGCCGCCCGCCAGCGTTAGTCGGTTAGCGCTGCGGCGAGGCGTTTCACCAAGCGCCGTGCAACCTCCGATTTACTGACCTCCGGCCAATCCTCGACGCTGTCCCTTGTGACGAGGTGAATGCGATTGTGACTGCCGCCCATGACGCCGCCGGATACGTCGTTGGCGATAATCCAGTCGGCTTTTTTGGATTGAAGCTTGCTTTGGGCGTTCTCCACGACGTCCTGCGTTTCGGCGGCGAAGCCGATTAACAGCCTCGGGCGATCAGGGTGTTTGCCCAGCGCGGCTAGAATGTCGGGGTTAGGGGCGAACTTCAGCTGAGGCGGCCCGTCGCCCTTCTTTAGTTTGGTGGGCGCAACCTCTACCTTCCAGTCAGCAACCGCGGCGACCAGGATCGCGACATCGGCGGGCAGGGCTGCTTCGACCGCGTCGGCCATCTGCTGGGCCGTCTCGACATCGATCCGCGCTACTCCACCGGGCGTCGGCAGCGACACCGGTCCCGCAATCAGCGTCACCCGAGCTCCGGCCTGAGCAGCGGCGGCCGCAATGGCGAAGCCCTGGCGCCCCGACGAGCGGTTGGCGATCACCCGCACCGGGTCGATCGGCTCATGGGTCGGTCCGGCCGTGACCAGCACATGCTTGCCTGCCAGCAGGCCGGTTTCACCGCCATCGATGCCGTCGGATGCGCCCAGCATCGGCCGGATGCGCTGCAGGATGTCGGCCGGCTCCGGAAGACGCCCCAAGCCATATTCGCCGCAGGCCATAGGCCCTTCGTCGGGTTCGAGCACGGTGATCCCGTCGGCCCTCAATTGCTCGATATTCCGTCTGGTCGCGGCATGCTGCCACATGCGAACGTTCATCGCCGGCGCAACCACCACCGGCTTGTCCGTGGCAAGCAGCAAGGTGGTTGCCAGGTCGTCGGCATGACCTCCGGCCATTCGCGCCAGCAGGTCCGCAGTCGCCGGCGCGACCAGGACCAGGTCGGCGGCGCGTGACAATTGGATGTGGCCCATCTCGGCCTCGTCCTTGAGGTCCCAGAGCGAAGTGTAGACCGGGCTCTCGGCGAGGGCTGCAAGGCTCATGGGCGTCACGAAGTGCGACCCGCCCTCGGTCAGCACCGGCGTGACCGTATGGCCTTCCTTCCGAAGCATGCGGATCAGCTCGGCCGCCTTGTAGGCGGCGATCCCTCCACCGACGATCAGCAGGATGCGGCTCATGTCGCGGGATATGGCGCCTGGCGCACCGCCTTCGCAAGGTCGGCCAACGCCTTTGGCAGGAAAGTCAGGCCGACAAACGCCAGCGGCGCAGGGATCAGCGCCCAATAGAAAGTGTCCGGCCGCGCGAATAGCGCCAGCATCGCCGTATAGCCGGTGACCAGCAATGTTGCCCGCAGCGCCCAGCCCGTCTTGACCGAGGCCCAGCCGAAAAAGGACAGGACGAGCAGCATGATGCCGACCGCATCGGGCAGCCGGATGCCGAAGGTTACCTTTGCCATGCTCTTCAAGGCGAACTGAAGGCCGTGAGGCCGCGACCAGCCCGGTGACGGCGGGTCCGCCGGAACAACCACGTTTGAAACCCATTGGGCATGCATGGTCATGTAGATGCCGAACAGCACGACGACCAGCGCCCACGCCGCTGCTTCCCGCCAGCGCTTCTCAATCGCCGCCAGTCCGCCCATGGCCAGGATCATCGGCAGCGCGAGCTCGCGGATCATCAGCGCCGCCCCGCCCAGCACCGCGGCGGGCCATATCCGTCCAGGCTTGTGCAGGACGACCATCATGGCAAGGAGCAGCGCCGCCCAGCTTTCGTGAAACAGGCCGGTCTGCGGTTGCAGCATGCCGCCCAGCCCGCCTGCGACCAGGAACATCGACGTTGCGATCAGCGGGAGCGGCAGGAACGGCTTGAGCTTCAGCCACCACGCGAACATCAGCCCAACGCACAATGCCCACACCAGCACGATCATCGCCCGCTCGCCGGCCGCCGCATAGACGGTCGCATGGGTAGGCAAGCGGAAGGTGAAGAAGGGTTTCAGCGGGTAATTGCCCTTGCGCAATTCCTCGGCGGCGACATCATAATAGCCGCGGCCCAATTCGACGCCGGATATGATGTCGCGGTAAAGTTGCAGGTCGCTTTGCTGGGTGGGCGATGAACGCAGCTTCGGCGCCGGAGCGGTAGCGGGCGACCAGGTAACGACCGCCAGCAACGCCAGGAGCGCGGCGATCGTGGCAAGTGCCCGGCCCCTCGACCAGCCCTCGAAGCGCGTCGGTATCGCCCCCAGGTTCATACTACCCCACCAGCCACCAGGTAGCCGCGGCTGCGGCCATGGCGGATGCCAGTCCGATCGCCAGGGGCGCCATCCAGCTCTTGCGTTCGATCACCGCCACCTCGGCGAGCGGCGGCGGTGGTGGAGCTCCGCCCGGCTTGGGATAGGCGGCGTCGATCCGCTTGATGAGGTCGGGGATCAGCTTGAAGGCGCGCACCGTGTCGATGATCCGGTCGGCATAATAGGCCTCCGGGCCCAGCTCGCTGCGGATCCAGTCCTTCAGGAAGGGCTCGGCCGTCTCCCACATGTTGATGTCCGGATCGAGCGCGGTGGCGACGCCTTCCTCCATCACCATCGTCTTCTGCAGCAGCAGGAGATGAGGCTGGGTCGGCATGTCGAAGTCGCGCGTGATCGAGAACAGCCCCTCGAGCATCCGGCCAACGCTGATCTCCTTGACCGGCAGTCCACGGATCGGCTCGCCCACGGCACGCAGCGCGGTCGCGAATTCCGCGACGTCGTGGTGCGATGGCACATATTGCGCCTCGAAGTGGATTTCGGCGACGCGCATATAGTTGCCGGTGATGAGGCCGTAGAGGATTTCGGCCAGCCACAGCCGCGCCTGGCGGTCGATCCGTCCCATGATGCCGAAGTCGACTGCCGCGAGCCTGCCGTCGGGCAGCGCGAACAAATTGCCCTGGTGCAGGTCGGCGTGGAAATAGCCGTCGACCACGGCCTGGCGCAGGAAGGCACGGACAAGGATTGCCGCCAGCGCCTTGGGGTCATGGCCGGCCGCGATCAGCTCGTCGCGCTGTGAGAGCTTGACCCCATCGAGCCACTCCAGGGTCAGGACCCGCCGTGCGGTCCGCCGCCAGTCGATTTCAGGAACGTGGAAGCCTGGTTCGGCGACCATATTGTCCTTGAGCTCCGACGCCGAGGCAGCCTCTCGCTGCAAATCCAGTTCTCGCCGGACCCATTGCTTGAAATAGGCGATGACCATGCGCGGCCGAAGTCGCTCCGCCTCTCCGCCGAGCAGCTCGACATGGGCCGCCGCCCACTCATAGGTCGCGATCGCCTTGTTGAACTCCTCCTCGATGCCCGGGCGAAGCACCTTGACCGCGACCTCCCGGCCCTCGGTGGTGATGGCGTGGTGCACCTGGGCGATGGATGCCGCGCCCACCGGTTCCTGGTCGAATTCGGCGAACAGCGCCTCCAATGGAGCCTCGAGCGCCTTCTCGATTGCCCGCTTGATGGCGGGGAAAGGTGCAGGGGGTAGCGAGTCCTGCAGCTGCAACAGATTTTCGGCCGCGGCCGGCCCCACCAGATCGGGTCTGGTGGACAACGCCTGTCCCAATTTAATGGCCGCAGGGCCGATTTCCTGGAGCGCAGCGGCATAGTCGGGAACGGCGGGCATTCGCGCCCCGAACCGGGCAATGCGGCACAGCCGCCGGACATTGGGAGGGGTCAGCGGGTCGCGCTCGATGCCGTGCAGGGCACCGTGTCGCGCCAGGGTTCGTCCCCATTTGAGCAGGCGCCAAAGGTGGATCGGAGCAGACGTCAAATCTTCCACCCGCTCCAGATCGCCACCAGCCCGCCCAGGATCGGCTCGACACCGGTCGACTTGAAGCCGGCCTCGCCGATCATCGTGCGGAAAGCCTCCATCTTCGGGAAGCGCCGGATCGATTCCACCAGGTAGCGATAGCTGCCCTCGTCCTTCGCCACCGCCTTGCCGATGCGCGGGATCACATGCTCGGAATAGCGCTCGTACAGCTCTCCGAAGCCGGGCCATTCGCTGGTGGAGAATTCGAGCACATAGAAGCGGCCGCCTCGCTTCAGCACGCGGTGCGCCTCACGGAGCGCGGCGGCTATGTCGGTGACGTTCCTGATGCCGAAGGCGATGGTGTAGGCATCGAAGCAATTGTCGGCGAAGCTCAGCTTCTCGGCATTCTCGGTCTGCCAGATGAGGCCGTCGATGCCGCGCTTCTCCGCGCGCTCCATGCCGACCTTGAGCATGTCCGGATTGATGTCGCCGACCGTGATGCGCGCGCCCTTCTTCGCCAAGCGGAAGGCGATGTCGCCGGTGCCGCCTGCCATGTCGAGGACCTGTTCGCCCCGGCGCGGCTTCACCTTGGCGACGAAGCGGTTCTTCCACAGCCGGTGCATGCCGCCCGACATCAGGTCGTTCATCAGGTCATAGTTTTGCGCGACGGAACTGAAGACGCCGCCGACGCGACGCGTCTTTTCGTCGGGCGTGACCAGCTGTTCGCCAAAATTGACCCGATCTTGCGATTTGACTTCCATGGGCGCGCCCTAGCAGGGAGATCAGGGGCGGGAAACGCCCGAAGTTCTTGTGAAGGATCGTGCGTGCCTGAACTGCCCGAAGTCGAAACTACCGTCCGCGGGCTCGAACATGTCTTGAAGGGCCGGCGCATCCGCCGCGTCGAGGCACGCCGCGCCGATCTACGACGTGCCTTTCCCGCCGATCTCGGCCAGCGGCTGACCGGAGCCAAAGTCACCTCGCTCGGGCGACGAGCCAAATATGGACTTGTCCACACGGACCGCGGCGACACGATGGTGTTCCACCTCGGCATGTCCGGCGCCTGGCGCGTGGATCCTGCCGACCTCGGCAAGCATGACCATCTGCTGCTGGAGACGGACGAGGGGCGGCGGCTGCACCTGCGCGATCCGCGTCGCTTCGGATCGGTCGACCTGGTCCCGACCGACAAGCTTGATCAATGGCCGGCGTTTCGCGCGCTTGGCCCCGAGCCGCTTGGCAATGCGATTGACGGCGATTGGCTCAAGGACGCGTTCGTCGGACGCACTGCCGCAGTGAAGCTGCTGCTGCTCGACCAGCGCGTGGTGGCAGGCCTTGGCAATATCTATGCCTGCGAAGCGCTGTTCCGTGCGCGGATTGATCCGCGCAAGTCTGCCGGGAAGGTGAGCCGGCCCAAGCTGAATGCTCTTGCCGTTGCCATTCCCGAGGTGCTCGACGAGGCGATCCGCGCGGGAGGGTCGACGCTCAAGGATTTCGCCGCCCCGGACGGTGAGCTTGGCTACTTCTCCAGGCAGTTCGATGTATATGATCGCGAGGGAGTGCCGTGCCGCAACTGCCAGGGCAAGGTAAGGCGCATCGTCCAGGGCGGCCGGTCCACTTTCTTCTGCCCGGCCTGCCAGCGCTAGTCCCGCAACGGGACCGGCTGCTTCATTTCCTCCGGCGGTTGACGCGACTCGCCTCCTTCGCTAGGGGAGCGCCACGCCGGTGCGACCCGCGGGTTTCGCGCCGCTTTTTCGTTGAAAACGCAAGCATTTTAGAGGTTGATCGATGGCGAACACGCCGCAAGCCAAGAAGCGCATCCGCCGCAACGCCAGTCGCGCGGCGATCAATGGCGCCCGCGTTAGCCGTATCCGCACCTTCATCAAGGCCGTCGAGAATGCGCTCGCCGCTGGCAAGAAGGACGATGCCGTTGCCGCGCTGAAAGAGGCCCAGCCGGAGATGGCGCGCGGAGTCGCGCGGGGGGTGATGCACAAGAACACCGCTGCCCGGAAATTCTCGCGGCTGACAAAGCGGGTCGCGGCGCTCGGTTAACTCCGCATTTACCCTGAAATGGATCGCGGGCCGTCGGAACTACCGGCGGCCCGTTTCATTTTGGTGACTGAAAAAAGTCTAGGAATTCCGGCGATTCGCGCGTCCCTGTTCATTCCCAACATCGCGGGAGTCCTGGAAATTCGCGGTTTTTAGGGGCTTTTTAAAGCTGCCCTCTGTCAAGCCCGTTTATTTCACGTTGATGAAATTTGCTGCTTGAATCGAACGCCCCGCGCTTTCAAAAAACACTTTCCGGCGGCGAATCCGCTCCGGGGGGCTAGAGACGAAAGGGGCTGCTGGTATCGCGACTCGAACGTCGCGAAACGGTAGTTCTTGTCTTGAGCAAGTTGAGAGTTAGGGAGGCGCGCGCCAGTGCAGGGCAGTCGGGATAATTTGTGTGTAACCGAAGCCGGCACCGTTGCAGCGCCCCTTGAGGCCGCGTGGGATTCCATTCGCCTGGGCCTTCGCCGCGATTGCGGCGCTCGCACCTTCGACGGTTGGCTGAAGCCCGCGGAGCTCGGGGCGTTCGACGGTGATTCCGGCGAACTTGAGATTTTCATGCCGAGCCAGTTCATGGCGGACTGGGTCGAGAGCCACTTCGGCGACCGGCTGCGCCTGGCTTGGCGGACGTCGCTGCCGATCGTGCAGGACGTCAAGATCGTCGCCGCGCCAGACGGTCCGCGGCCCGCGCCGCTGCTGATCCTCGAGGAAATTCCGGCGCCGGTACCGGCCGAGGTCGAGCGCGATCCGTCGGCGCCCAATTTCGACAAGCGTTACCGGTTCGAAACCTTCGTGGTCGGCAAGGCCAATGAAGTGGCTGCGACCGCCGCCCGCACGCTTGCGACCGCGGACAGCGTCTCGTTCAATCCGCTGTTCATCCATGGCGGCACCGGAC
>DASTOV010000056.1:0-5842 GCA_035720125.1 Sphingomicrobium sp.
GCGGTTACCAATCTTGACGAGGTGGTGAGGCTGATTCGCGGCTCCGCCAGCCCGGCCGAAGCGCGCGAAAAGCTGCTCGACCGCAAGTGGCCGGGCGAGCAGATCCGCTCATATATCGCGCTGGTCGAGGCGATCGAGCCGCAACGGGCGGGCGCCAAATACCATTTGTCCGAAGCGCAGGTGAAGGCGATCCTGGAGCTTCGGCTCCATCGCCTGACCGCGCTCGGCCGCGACGAAATTGGCGAAGAGCTTGAAGGCCTTGCCAAGAATATCGGCGAACTGCTTGAAATATTGGGCAATCGCGTTCGCCTCTATGAAGTGATGCGCGAAGAGTTCGACGAGGTGGAGGCGGAATTCGCCACGCCGCGCAAGACCGAGCTGGCTCCCGCTGCCGACGGCATCGAGGATGAGGATCTGATCGAGGTCGAGGACATGGTCGTGACCGTGACCATGACCGGCTACATCAAGCGGACCCCCCTCGCCCTCTTCCGCGAACAGAAGCGCGGCGGCAAGGGCCGCTCAGGCATGAGCACCAAGGAAGAGGATGTCGTCACCGAGCTGTTCGTGACGTCAACCCATAACCCGGTGCTGTTCTTCTCCAATATCGGCCGGGTCTACCGGATGAAGGTGTGGCGCCTGCCGGAGGGCGGGCCGACGGCCAAGGGCCGCCCGATGGTCAACCTGCTTCCGCTCGGCGAGGGCGAGACGATCACCACCGTGCTGCCCTTGCCTCAGGATGAAGCCGAATGGGGCGGGCTCCACATCATGTTCGCCACCGCCAAGGGCACGGTGCGGCGCAACTCGATGGACGCCTTCACCAACATCCCGACGGCCGGCAAGATCGCGATGAAGTTCGGCACGTCGGAGGAAGGCGAGGAGGAGGAAGACACGCTGGACCGCATCATCGGAGTCGAGCTGCTGACTGAAGAGGACGATGTCCTGCTCGCCACCCGCAACGGCAAGGCCATCCGCTTCAAGTCGACCGACGTACGGGAATTCCAGAGTCGCGCCTCGATGGGCGTGCGCGGCGTCCGGCTAATCGACGACGACCAGGTCATCTCAATGTCGATCCTGCGCCGCGTCGGCACCAGCCAGGATGAGCGAGAGGCCTACCTGCGTTCGCCCAGGTGGCGTGACAATGAGGCCGCGGAAGGGCTGAGCACGGACCGCTTCGCCGAGATTGCCGACCATGAGCAGTTCCTGCTGACCGTTACCGAGAACGGCTATGGCAAGCGCTCATCCACCTATGAGTATCGCCGCACCAACCGCGGCGGCCAGGGCATCATCAATATCGTCACCTCAGAGAGAAATGGCGGCGTGGTCGCCAGCTTCCCGGTCAAGCCGGGAGAGCAGCTGATGCTGGTCACCGACCAGGGCAAGATGATCCGCACAACCGTAGGGGATATCCGGATTGCCGGACGCAATACGCAGGGCGTAACCATCTTCAATGTCGCGGATCAAGAGAAGGTTGTCTCGGTCGCCCGCATCGACGAAAGCGAAGAAGGGGATGATGATCTGGAGGGCGGCGATGATAACGCTACCGATGCCGGCGCGACGACTGGAGAGGGCCTCGCGCCAGGAGACGACTCCTGAAGCGGAACGAGGGCGTCCGGGGCCGCGTTGATTGGGAGAGAGTTGAACAGCCGAAGGAGACCCAGATGCCGCTAGCCAACAACGCCCTCGTCCTGGTCACCGATGGCCGCAAGACGCTCTTCTTCCGCAACCAGGGTGACGAAAACCAGATGGACCTTCGAACGGAAGCGTTCGACGAGCGCGAGGATGCGCCGGACCGTGAAATAAAAACCGATGCGGCCGGTTCATCGAAACAGAGCTTCGGCTATGCGCGTCCGGCGCTGGGCGAGACCGATTTCCACCAACTGGAGGAAGACCGCTGGGCACAAGCGGCTGCCGAAGCAGTCAATAAACGCGTCCTCGCCAACGACTTCGATCAACTGGCAATCATCGCGCCACCAAAGACACTCGGCCTCATTCGCAAGAAACTGCACAAGGAAGCGGACCGGCGGCTGGTTTGCCAGATCCCCAAGGAAATGACGAGGCGGCCGATCCCCGACATCGAGGCGTTGCTGGCCAGCGAGACAAGGGCCGAGACGCCCGCCTCCTTCTAGGGAAACAGGTGAATGACCTCGGCGTGGGCTGCCACGGCGTCGAGCAGCAGGCTGCGGTGGCATTCCGCGGGATCACGCTCATAGCATAACAGCGCGCTCGGCCTTTCGGCGGCCAATGCGCGCATCTGCTGCGCCTGGACCATCGCTTCTGGGAGGTCCAGCTGGCCCGCATAAATGCGCTTCAATTCCTCGTGTCGCCCGGCACGGGCTGCCGTTCGACCATCTGGCGGGGTGCCGAGAGCCTTCAAATGCACATAATCAATCCCGGCCTCGTTGAGTGCTGCCTGCAGCGGTGACTTGGAGAATCCCGGGCGCCGGGACAGCGGCAGGGCGCGCACATCGATCACCCTTTCTACCCCAGCTACCATTAGCGCGGCGAGGAACTCGGCCATCGTCGTGGCCTCATAACCGATCGTGAAGATGCGCATGGACATGAGTTTAGGCGAAGGCCTAGGGGAGCGCCATGTCGCATGACGTCCACATCATCGGCGGCGGGCTGGCCGGGTCCGAAGCCGCCTGGCAGCTGGCCAATGCCGGCCTCAAGGTCCGGCTCAGCGAGATGCGCGGCGGGGGAGATGGCACGCCAGCACACGAAACAGACCGGCTGGCGGAGATGGTCTGCTCCAACAGCTTCCGATCCGACGACGCCGAGAACAACGCCGTCGGCCTGCTGCACCAGGAGATGCGGGCGTTGGATTCCTTGATCATGGCCGCTGCGGACGAGCACCGCGTACCTGCCGGATCGGCACTCGCCGTGGACCGTGAAGGATTTGCCGCCGAAGTCACTTCGCGGATCGCCGCACATCCCAATGTCGAAGTCGTCCGCGAACGGATCGACACCCTGCCCGCGTCCGGCTTCACCATCATTGCCACCGGCCCGCTGACCGCTCCCGACCTGGCCGGCGCCATCGCCAGCGTCACCGGCAGCGATGCGCTCGCATTTTTCGACGCCATCGCGCCGATCGTCCACCGCGACAGCATCGACATGGACGTCTGCTGGATGGCGGCTCGTTGGGACAAGGGCGGCAAGGACTACATCAACTGCCCGATGACGAAGGACCAGTATGAGGCTTTCGTCGCGGCGCTGAACGAAGGCGAAAAAACCGAGTTCAAGGATTGGGAGAAGGATACGCCCTATTTCGAGGGCTGCATGCCGATCGAAGTCATGGCCGCGCGCGGGGTCGATACCCTGCGCTATGGCCCAATGAAGGGCGTCGGCCTCGACGATCCGCGCACCGGGCGCTGGCCCCACGCCGTTGTCCAGCTCCGCCAGGACAATGCGCTGGGCACCTTGTGGAACATGGTCGGCTTCCAGACCAAGCTCAAGCATGGAGAGCAGGTGCGCATCTTCCGCACCATCCCCGGCCTGGAGAATGCCGAGTTCGCCCGGCTGGGCGGGATCCATCGCAACAGCTTCATCCGCTCGCCCGAGCTGCTCGACCATCAGCTGCGGCTGAAAGCCCTGCCGCACATCCGCTTCGCCGGTCAGATCACCGGCTGCGAAGGCTATGTCGAAAGCGCCGCGATCGGTTTGCTTGCGGCGCGATTCGCCGCGGCCGAGGCGCAAGGCCGCACGCTCCCCGCCCCGCCCCCCGAGACAGCGCTGGGTGCCCTCCTCGGCCACATTACCGGCGGTGCAGACGTCGAGACCTACCAGCCGATGAACGTCAACTTCGGCCTGATGCCGCCACTTGATGGCCCCAGGGCGAAGAAGGCCGACCGCAAGCGGATCTATACGGACCGGGCGCGCAAGGCGCTCGCGGAGTGGCTGGCCGAAGCGGAACCCCTCCCCGCCTAGCAGCTACACGCAGGCTTCTTCTTCGGCTTGGGCGCCGTCGTCGCATATTCGGCGGGTGTCAGCGATCTGTTCTTGTCGGCATCGGCGCCCTCGAACTTGTCGATCGTCTTGACCGCCCATTCCTCGAAGCTCAGCCGCCCGTCCGAATTGACGTCGAGCCGGGCGAATGCCTTTCGCCGCGGCTCGACCAGCTCGGCGAGCGTGATGCGCCCGTCTTCGTCCTTGTCGGCGCGGGCGAAGCGCCTTTCTTCCTTGCTCTTTGGGTCGGCCTCGGGCGCGTTGGGGATGGGCGACAACTGTCCCGGCAAGACAGCCGCCAGCCTCGGCTGGGGCGGCGGCGGCACGGCAGCTTCTTCGGCGCGCCCCTGCAATGCCAGGACACCCCCAGCGATGATGAGAAGAATGGCGGCAATGCCGGCAAGCCAACGGGCCATACGCCCTCCAGTTTCGGGGCGATCCGGCACGCCGATGGTTATGACGGAAACGGAATAAGTGCAATCCGCCTAGGCGACCGTCCCGAACAGCCGATGCGACAGCAGCGCGGCCGCCCGGCCCGGAGTGGCCTCCGGCTCGATCGCGGGGGCCTGCTTGACGTCACGCGCCGCCAGCCGTGCAAGGGCGGTCAGCGGCCTGAGCTGGCGCGGGAAGCGGTGCCCTGCCAGCAATCGCAATTCCTCCGCCGGAAATTGCAGCGGCATCGGCATCAGCCCCCTCCGGGCGACCTGTTCCTGGGCGAACAGCCTGCCTGCAGGCTCGAGCCGCTTGTCATCAGTGCCGACTAGCCTTGCGCCGATGGCGAACAGCTTTGCGCCCCGCTCGCCGACCCGCTCTGCGTCCGGCTCCTCGTCCAACAGGGTTGCCCAGCCATCTTCGAGTTCGGCCAGCCCGGCGCCCGTCATACCCCGCGGCAGCAGCTCTGCAGCGACCGCCTGCAGCCGCGGCTCGGGCGGCGGCGGGCTATGGTCGAGCTTTTCCAGCGCCTCGCGCCACCAGGCCAGCCGGATCGCGCCCAACGCCGGCTGGGTCGATGACGTCACCACGTCGCAAAGCGCATCGTCGATGCCGAACAGCGCATCGAAGGCTGGTCGCAGCTCGACCGGCCAATAATGGCGGACCAGGTCCCGGTCGGTTTGAATATCGCCCGTCATGCCGGGCTTGACCCGGCATCCACCTCACTTGTCCAACTGCCTGAAAGGCAGGTGGACCCCGGCTCAAGGCCGGGGTGACGGTTCACCGGTAACTCACGGCCTTGGCCGCCTGCACAACGTCATCCGCGTTGATCAACGCCATCTTCTCCAGGTTGGCGGCGTAAGGCAGTGGCACGTCGATGTTGGTGACCCGCATCACTGGTGCGTCGAGATCGTCGAAGCCCTCCTCCATGCAGATCGCCATGATCTCGGACGAGATGGAACAGGCCGGCCAGCCTTCCTCGACCACCACCAGGCGGTTGGTCTTGGCGAGCGAAGTCAGCACTGCCTGCTTGTCGAGTGGGCGCAGGGTGCGCAGGTCGATCACCTCGGCGTCGATGCCTTCCGCCGCCAGCTTCCCGGCGGCCTCCAGTGCTACGCCGACCCCGATCGAATAGCTGACCAGCGTGACGTCGCTGCCCTCGCGCATGATCCGCGCCTTGCCGATCGGCAGGACATAATCCTCGAGCTGCGGCACGTCGAAATGCTGGCCATAGAGCAGCTCATTTTCCAGGAAGACGACCGGGTCCTCGCTGCGGATCGCGGCCTTCAGCAGGCCCTTGGCGTCGGCACTGTCGTAAGGCGCGATGACGACCAGGCCGGGAACGCTGGCGTACCATGGGCCATAATTCTGGCTGTGCTGGGCCCCGACCCGGCTGGCGGCACCGTTGGGACCACGGAACACGATCGGGCAACGCATCTGTCCGCCCGACATGTAGTTGGTCTTGGCA
>DASTOV010000057.1:0-6537 GCA_035720125.1 Sphingomicrobium sp.
TGATCGAGGCTCGCGGTATCGCCGGCATGCGCGAAGCGATCAGCAATACGGCGGAACTTGGCGCGGTGATCGGCGGTCCGCGCATTGTCGATGACGGCGTCCGGGCGCAGATGCGCGAGATACTCGCCGAAATCAGGGCGGGACGGTTCAGCGAATTGCTGAGCGACGAGGAAGCATCGGGTTATCCGCGCCTGAGGGCGGCGCGAGACGAGGCACGTGTCAAGCGCGTCGAAGAGGCCAGGCGGAAGCTGATCAGCTAGCGCCGACGGGTTGCGCGTCCAGGCGAGGGCGGTCGCCCACCGATGCCCGCTCGATATAGGCTCGCTGCAACCGGCGATGAGCCGCCTCCGCCTCGGGATCGGCTGCGGCTGCCGCCAGCTCCGCTTCCTCGGCCGCGCGGCGGGCATAATAGCCCTTGTCATGTTCGCTCATGGCCCATCTCCCGCGGGGTAGACCACCAAGCATATCATGCCCGGTCGTTGAAGTCCCCCAATGCAAAAAGGGGCGCCCGGTTGCTCCAGACGCCCCTTCAACTGCTCGTTCCAACGATTAGAAGCGTGTACCGAGCGTCAGGGCAAGTTGGTTGCGGCTAATTCCCTGCTCATAGTTGGAGTAGCGGTATTCGGCACCGACATAGGCCTTGCCGGCAAGGTTGAGCTGTCCGCCCGCACCGAGCCGGTAACCGTCGAAATTCTCAGAGGCGGTATCGACGCCGTCGGTCGCCTTGAATCGGGCGTTGGTATAGCCGGCCTTGAGGTAGAGATTGGCTTTCGGAGCAACGGCGAAGTTCACGCGGCCGCCAGCGTAGAGATCGCGCGCGGCCTTCACCTGGGCGATGTCCTCATCGCCCTCCTTCTGGGTCGACTCGGTGGCTTCAATGTCGGCGCCGAGCGAAATCGCCGGTCCAACCGCGAAGTCGTAACCCGCGCCAATGCCGAACAGCGCGCCGCCGTCCTTTTCTCCCAACGCCTTGACGCGGTCGTAGCCGACGATGGCCTCGACGCGAGGTCCGACAGGAGCCTCCTGAGCAAGGGTCGGCGTGGCAGAAAGGAAAGCGGCCGTAGCTACGCAAGCGAACAGAATCTTTTTCACAACAATACTCCATTGGTTGGCGCCCCTTCAGGACGAAAGGACGAGCGGGGATCACGTCGGAATCACCGAAAAACCGAGTGATTCCGCCAATTTCCCTATTGATGCCGTGTGGACCGGCAGCCCCGTCCGCTCATTTGGGAGGCCGACTTGTCCCTTCAATGAACGGCGGGTTCAGAAGCCATTCGCACTGCCGGAGTTCCCCTGAATTGTCAGAAGCTTGGGTGGCGCGAAAAAATTTTGAGGTGAGCCGATCCGCTGGCGCTAGCGGCGCCCGAACAGCTTCTCGATGTCGGCGTGGGCCAGCTTCACCCAGGTCGGTCGGCCATGATTGCACTGACCAGAATGGGGGGTGACCTCCATCTCGCGCAGCAGCGCGTTCATTTCGGCAACCGACAGGATGCGGCCAGCGCGGACCGAGCCATGACACGCCATGGTCGCGGCGACATGGTCCAACTTGTCACGCAGGCTCAACGCGGTACCAAGCTCCGCCAGCTCCGCAGCCAGGTCAATCAGCAATCCAGGGATGTCTGTCTTGCCAAGTGGCGTTGGAGTTGCGCGGACCAGCATCGCAGTTGGGCCAAACCGCTCGATTTCCAGGCCTAGTTCGCCAAATTCCCCGATGGCTGCCTCGAGCCGGTCGCATTCCGTTTCCTCGAGCTCCACCACATCGGGGACCAGCAATGCCTGGCGCGCGACCTGACCGCCGTTGGATGCCTGGCGCATGCGCTCCAGCACCAGCCGCTCATGCGCGGCATGCTGGTCGACGATGACGAGCCCATCTTCGGCCTCAGCCACAATGTAGGTCGCCGCGACCTGCCCGCGCGCGACGCCGAGGGGATAGGATGGGACGGGCGCCGTGGCCGGTTCCGCCCTTGCGGCCGGGGCGAATTCATGTCCCTTTTCCGTCACCCCCACGAAAGCGGGAGCGCCGCTTTCTTGAACCCGTGCAAGGAAGGAAGTGGGATCCCCGCCTTCGCGGGGAAGTCGATCAAATAATGCACTGACGGGCTCCACCTGCCATGCCGCCGGCTGGGCAAACTGCTCGCGCGCCGCGCTGCGGTGGCCCGCCTCGTCCAGCGCAGCCTTCAGCCCTCCGACGATCAACCCCCGAACCGCCGCCGGATCGCGGAAGCGGACTTCCGTCTTGGCCGGGTGAACATTGATGTCGACTTCCGATGTCGGCACCTCGACGAACAGTGCCGCGATCGGGTGCCGGTCGCGGGCCAGCAGGTCGCGATAGGCAGCCCTCAATGCTCCAACAAGCAAGCGGTCCTTTACGGGACGTGAGTTGACGAACAGATATTGCTGGTCGGCCATGCCGCGGTTGAAGGTTGGAAGGCTGATGACGCCCGTGAGGTGCATGCCGTTCCTGATGCAATCGATGCCGAGACCGTGGCGGTCGAGCTCCTGGCTCAGCAACATCGCGACCCGTGTCGGCCCGTCGGAAGCCTGGACGGAGAGCACCCGCCTTCCATCATGCTCGACGGAGAAGCTGACGTCAGGCCGAGCCATCGCCAGCCGCTTCACCGCATCGAGGCAGGCCCCATATTCGGAGCGCGGACTGCGCAGGAACTTGCGGCGGGCCGGGACCTTTTCGAACAAGCCTTCGACCCGCACCCGCGTCCCTGGTGGCAAGGCTGCCGGCCCCTCGCCTGCCCTTACGCCATGGTCGACGGCAATGCGCCAGCCGTCACTGTCGCCCGGCCGGCTTTCCAGTGTCAGCCGGGCGACGCTGGCGATCGACGGCAGCGCTTCGCCGCGAAATCCGAAGCTGGTCACGGCATCGATCGCGTCGTTTGGAAGCTTGGACGTGGCATGGCGTTCCAGCGCCAGAGCCATGTCCGGCGGCGACATTCCGTGACCGTCGTCCGACACCTCGACCAGCTCCAGCCCGCCAGCCGAAATGCGAATCGCGACGCTGGTCGCGCCGGCGTCGAGAGCGTTTTCGATGAGCTCCTTGAGGGCGCTCGCCGGCCGTTCCACCACTTCGCCCGCGGCGATGCGATTGATGAGTTCCGAAGGCAGCCTTCTTATTGACATGTTAACGGTCCTAGCCCAATCCGATGGGACCCTTGAAGTACGTTATTTCCCTCAGAATTAATGCCGCTTTCACAAGGGCTTGGATAAAGGGCAGTGAATCGGACCGACCTAGGCGGTCCAGTTCGCACATCAAAGGCGAGAGACGGGTAAAGCATGTTCTGGACGCGCTGGTTCAAATGGATGTCGCACGACATGGCGATCGACTTGGGCACGGCCAATACGTTGGTCTATGTCAGGGGTCGCGGGATTGTCCTTAACGAGCCATCCGTCGTCGCCATCGAGACGATTAACGGCGTCAAGAAGGTCAAGGCCGTCGGCGACGACGCCAAGCTGATGATGGGCAAGACTCCCGACCAGATCGAGGCAATTCGCCCGCTGCGCGACGGCGTCATTGCCGACATCGATGTCGCCGAGCAGATGATCAAGCACTTCATTCACAAGGTCCACGGCGGGAAGATGCGCGCCTGGCGCTTTCCGGAAATCGTGATCTGCGTGCCATCCGGTTCGACCTCGGTCGAACGCCGCGCGATCCGCGACGCCGCGTCCAATGCCGGCGCTTCGGCGGTCTATCTGATCGAAGAACCGATGGCCGCTGCTATCGGCGCGGACATGCCGGTGACCCAGCCGATCGGGTCGATGGTGGTCGACATCGGCGGAGGCACTACCGAGGTGGCCGTGCTTTCCCTTCGCGGCCTGGCCTACACCACCTCGGTTCGCGTCGGCGGGGACAAGATGGACGAGGCCATTTCATCCTATGTCCGCCGCAACCATAACCTGCTGATCGGCGAAGCGACGGCCGAAAGGATCAAGAAGGAAGTCGGCATCGCCAAGCCGCCCGTCGACGGCATCGGGGCCACCGTCCACATCAAGGGCCGCGACCTGGTCAACGGCGTGCCCAAGGAAATCTCGATCAACCAGGGCCAAATCGCCGAGGCATTGTCCGAACCCGTTGGCACGATTGTCGAGGGAGTCCGCATCGCACTGGAAAATACGGCACCGGAGCTGGCCGCCGATATCTGCGACCAGGGCATCGTCCTAACCGGTGGCGGCGCGCTGCTCCAGGGCCTGGACGAAGTGCTGCGCGATGAAACCGGCCTTCCGGTCACCGTTGCCGAGGATCCGCTGACCTGCGTCGCGCTTGGTACCGGCCGCGCGCTCGAAGAGGAGCAGTTCCGCGGCGTCCTCCAGACTGCCTGAGGGCGGGTAGGCGGTGGCGGCCTCGGCGGGATCGCGCCCAGGCTGGTCGAGGCGCGCGCAATATAGCCTGTTCTTCAGCTTCCTTGCGGTCATTGCCGGGCTGGCTGTCGGGCTGATCCTCCTGATGCTGTCGTTGATTGCGCCGCAAAGCTATGCCGCAGTGCGAGGCGCCGCGCTGGACGCGACCGCTCCCCTGACCGGTGCGATGCGCGAAGTGGCGACCACCGTTACCGGGCTGGTCAGCGGCGCCGGCAACTATTGGGACGCTGCCAACCAGAACGCCCAGTTGCGGCGCGACCGCGACGCACTGATGCGGCGGATGGTCGAAGCGCGAGGGATCCTGGAGGAAAATCAGCAGCTCAAGGCAGCACTGCAGCTGCGCGAACGCAGTCGTCAATCGGTCGCAGCCGGCCGGGTCGTCGGCTCATCCTTCGGCAGTCCGCGCCGTTTCGCGATCATCTCTGTCGGTTCGAGCGATGGCGTGCAGGTCGGCATGCCCGTTCGGGCGGCGGAAGGGTTGATCGGCCGGGTCATCGATGCCGGCTCGATCGCCAGCCGCGTCCTGCTGGTTACCGACCGCGCCAACATCGTCCCCGCCCGCATCCTGCGCGGCGGCCAGCCCGTCATCTCGACCGGGCGCGGCGATGGAACCATCGACGTGCGGCCGCTCGAAGTGGGGAAGAATCCATTCAAGCCCGGGGATATCATCGTCACCTCTGGCACAGGCGGCCTTTACCCACCGCTGGTCCCGGTCGCCAAGGTCGTCCGCCTCGACGACGACGGCGCGATCGCAATCCCCATTGCCGATCCGTCCCGTGTCAGCTTCGCCGTCGTCGAACCCCCCTTTGAGCCGGCAGCGCTTGCCGCCGCGGCCGAACAGACCGACAGGACGCCCTGATGGTCCGAACCGCGCTCGGAGCCCAGGGCGCGCGCCTCAACAAGGGACCGCGCGCCGGTGCAGATTATGTCCCGGCCCTAGCCGTTGTCGTTGCGTCGCTGCTGGCATTGCTGCCGATCGTCTCGGACACAGGCTGGTGGCCGGACTTCGGCTTGTTGATGCTGCTTGGCTGGCGACTGCTGCGTGCCGACGCATGGCCCGCCTGGTGGGCAGCCCCGCTTGGCTTCGCAAATGATCTGATTGTCGGCAATCCCATCGGCTTGTCGGTTGCAATCTGGGCGGCGATCATGATTGCGATGGATATCCTCGATCGCCGGACCATGTGGCGCGATTATTGGATCGAGTGGGCCATGGCCGCCGTGTTCATCGCCCTGTCGGAAATCGCCCAATGGCGCGTTGCCGGCCTGCTCGGCGCCGATGTTGCATTCAACGGCAATACGGGCCCCGCCATCCTGGTTGGTGTCCTTGCCTTTCCCATCGCCGCCTACGTGGCGTCCCGCCTCGACCGCTGGAGGCTCGGACGATGAAGGCATCGCGATTCACCGCGGCGCACCAGTCGATCACCTTTTCACGCCGCATGATGCTCGTCGGCGGTGCGCAGGCCGCATTCGGCGGGTTGCTGATCGCCCGCCTCGGCTATCTCTCGATCGCCCAGAACGAGCATTATCAGCTGCTGTCGGAAAGCAATCGGGTCCAGCTCATCATTGTTCCGCCGCGCCGGGGATGGATCGTCGATCGCACCGGCAAGCCGATTGCGATCAATCGCTCCGATTTTCGCGTCGATATCATTCCCGAGCAGCTGGAACGTCCGATCGAGACATTACGTACCCTGACGCAGATTCTGCGCCTGACGCCTGACGACGTCGACCGAATCATCAAGGAGATCAAAGGGTCGCGCGGCTATCAGCCGGTCCAGGTCGCCGAGAATGTACCCTATGAACAATATGCCGCGATCACGGTAAGGCTACCGGAAATGCCGGGCGTCCAGCCGATGCGCGGCTTTTCGCGCTATTACCCGACGGGGCCCGCGGTCGGCCATCTGGTCGGTTATGTCGGCGCGGCATCCGCCAAGGAATATGAGGCGGAGAAGAACCCCCTCCTTGTTACACCAGGTTTCAAGATCGGTAAGGAAGGACTTGAAAAAACTCTTGAAAAAAACCTTAGAGGTCAACCAGGTGGGCAGCGTGTCGAACTGACGGCGCGCGGCAAGCTGGTGCGTGAGCTGGAGCCGAAACCCGATCGTTCCGGCCAAACCGTCCAGCTGGCCGTCGATGCCGGCCTTCAGGAATTTGCCGCCCGCCGCCTCGGCG
>DASTOV010000058.1:0-15945 GCA_035720125.1 Sphingomicrobium sp.
TTCACCTGCTTGGCATGAGCGCGGCCATGTCCGCCTTGCTGATCTTCGCGGCGGCCGAGGCCGATGCGCAGCGCCGCGGCGGCGGCGGAGCGCGCACTAGCGGAGGGGGGCACCAGGTGCGCTCCAGCTCCAGCGGCAGCATCAACGGCGCGGCCAACCGATCCGCCAATGTCAACCGGGGCGGCAGCCGCGACGTAAACCGCAGCGCAAACCGCGACGTCAATCGGAACGTCAATCGCGACGTGAACGTCAACCGCGACATCGATGTCGACATCGACCACGACTATGACGGCTGGGGTGGCTATCACCCGGTGGCGCGCGGCGCCGCCGTGGCGGCGACGACAGCGGTAGTGATGGGCGCCTATTATAGTTCGCTGCCGACCGGATGCGTCACAGTGATCCGCGTCGGCATCACTTACTATCAGTGCGGGGCCAACTGGTACCAGCCGAGCTACAGCGGCAACAACGTCCAATACGTCGTGGTGGCGGCCCCTTAAGCGGCGGCGCGGCTCCCCATTTGAGGCTCGGCGCCTTCCTGTTCGGTCAGGAAGGTGCGGATTTCGCTGACCACCTTGCTGAGCGCCGGTCGGTAGACCGCAAAGCCCATGTGGTGGGTGTCGATTTCGACCGACTTGTCGACTTCATGGCTGAGGCCGCGGGCGGCGGCAGGGGCGACGATGCCGTCGCGGCGCGACCAGAGGGCGAGCGTCGGCACGGGCGGCTTGCCGCCGAACCGTTCGAACGGCGGCTCATGCACGTCGTGGCCGGCGATCACCTCGTAAATCTCGCGCACGTTGGTGTTGGTCTTAAGATTGCCGGAAAAAGGCGAGCCCAGGGTGACGACGGCGCGGATCTTGTCGGGCGCCCGATGGGCAATCTCCCGCGCGAACATGCCGCCGAGGCTCCAGCCCACGAGCAGAATCGGGCGGCCGTCATAGATCGCTTCGAGCCGGCTTTCGAGCAGGTCCATCGTATTCATCTTGGCGCCGCCGTTCATGCCGAGCAGCCACGGGTGGGCGCGCCAGCCGGCCCGGGCCAGGGCGCGGCGCAGGTCCATCGTCGTCCGGTCGGTGGCGAGGAAGCCGGGAATGACGAGCGCGGGTGGACCGTCCTCCGGCCCACGGGGCCCCAGGGGGCCAAGACCGCTCAGCAGGCGCGGGACATGCCAGGCGACTTCGCGCCACCGATCCCAGGCCGACGGCGCGACGTCGTCGGGGCTAGAGTGCCCCTTGACCGGGGCGAGCGGGTATCGATCCCACTTCACGCGTATCAAGATGGGGTCAAATCGTTAGCGAAACAAGAATCCACCCCGATAAATCGAACGATTTCAGGCGGGTGGGGCATTTGAGTCACTTTCGGCCGCGGTTCCGGCAAGGAAATGGCGGATTTCGCGCACCACCTGGCGGGCGGCCTTGCGGCTGACGCCAAAGGCCATGTGGTGGCAGTGGAGTTCGACTTCCCGGTCGCGCTCGTGTGGGAGGCCGCGCGCCGCGCGCGGGGCGATGAGGCCGTCCCTGCGGGACCAGATGGCGAGATGCGGGACAGGCGGCTTTTCGGTGATGCGCGGGATCGGCGGGTCGGTGACCGGATGCTTCGCGACCCATTCATAGAGCTGCCACACCGTGTTCTGGCGCGGATCGCCCGAAAAGGGCGTGCCGAGCGTGATCACCGCCTTGACCCGGTCCGGGTGATAGCGGGCGAACTCGCGGCCGTAGAGGCCGCCGAGGCTCCAGCCGACGATCAGGACCGGCCGGTCATGGCCAAGGCCCTCGACCCGTTGGCGAATCCGCTCGATCGTGTCAGGCTTGGCGCCGAGGTTCCAGCCCATTTTCCAGCCGTGGACGCGGAAACCCGATGCGGCCAGCTCCTTCCGTAGCGCCAGTGTGGTCTCGTCGCTGCACAGGAAACCGGGAATGACCAGCACCGGCTGCCCGTCGAGCGGGCCGCGGGGCCCTCGCTTGGCAAAGTGACGGATGAGCCGCACGCCGTTCCAGGCCAGCTCGCGAAGCCGGAGGCCGGTCGGCGGTGCATCGTCGCCTTCCCAGGCCGGCAATGGCTCGTCGCGCCTAGAGATATTCGTCTCCGCCCATCAGCGGCCGGATCGCCTCGGGCAGCCGGACGCGGCCATCCTCGGCCTGGTGGTTTTCCAGCAGAGGAACGAGGATCCGTGGGCTGGCGAGCGCCGTGTTGTTCAGGGTGTGGGCGAAGCGGACCTTGCCGTCCACGTCACGGTAGCGAAGGTTGGCGCGGCGCGCCTGCCAGTCGTGCAGGGTCGAACAGCTGTGCGTCTCGCGATACTTGCCCAAGGACGGCACCCAGCTTTCGATGTCGTTCATCCGATATTTGCCGAGGCCCATGTCGCCGGTCGAGGTCTCGATCACCTGATAGGGGATTTCGAGCGCGCTGAGCAGTTGCTCGGCGAGGTCCAGGAGCTTCGCGTGCCACTCGGCCGACTGCACCTCGTCCGCTTCGCAGATGACGTACTGCTCCACTTTCAGGAACTGATGCACCCTGAGTAGTCCACGGACGTCCTTGCCGGCGCTTCCCGCCTCTCGGCGGAAGCAGGGCGAGTAGCCGGCGTAAAGGATCGGCAGCTTCGCGCCCTCGATGATCTCGCCCGAATGGAGCGATGTCAGCGCGACTTCCGCGGTACCCGCCAGATAAAGGTCATCGTTGGGAAGCGCATAGGTTTCCTCGACATGGCCGGGGAACTGGCCCTGGTTGAGGAAGGCCTGCTCGCGCGCGATGGCCGGGACAGTGATCGGGGTAAAGCCGGCCGCCGCGATCCGTTCCAGCGCCCAGCCCATCAGCTTGGTTTCGAGGAGGGCGAGACGGCCTTTGAGGCAATAGGTGCGGCTGCCCGACACCTGGACGACGCGCGACAGGTCCGCCCAATCATTCTTCTCGATCAGCGCGACATGGTCCAGCGGCTCGAAGGCGAAGCTCGGCGGAGCGCCTTCCCGGCGGACGACGGCATTGAATGTCTCGTCGGGGCCAACCGGCGCGCCCTCCCAGGGGATGCCGGGAAGCCGGAGCATCATCGCCTTGAGTGCAGAATCCTTGTCGGCAAGTTGGTCTTCCAGTTCCGATGCACGGGCGCCGGCGGACTTGGCCTGGGCGCCGAGCGCTGCCTTCTCGTCGGGCGCGGCATCCTTGAAGCGGGCACTGATTGCGTTGCGCTCCGCACGAAGATTGTCGATCTCGGTCTTGAGCGACCGCGCCTCTGCCTCCAGCGCCAGCAGCGCATCCAGGTCGAGGGCGACTCCCTTGTCGCGGATCGCCCGTTCGACCGTTTCGCGGTTGGCCTTGATGAAATCCATTGCAAGCATGGCGGGGCAGTTGCGGCAAAAATGATGTTGCTGGCAAGGGGGCGCTGGCAAGGCGCCGTCGGTCCCGCTAACGAACGCCCGCCATTTCAACAGGGGAATTCCATGCCGTCCGGCCTGATCGCACTGCTCGACGATGTCGCGATGATCGCCAAGGTTGCGTCGGCCAGCATCGACGATGTCGCGGCCGCGACCGCCAAGGCCGGAACCAAGGCGGCCGGCGTCGTGATCGACGATACGGCGGTAACCCCGCGCTACGTCACCAACCTGTCGCCCGAACGCGAGCTGCCGATCATCTGGAAGATCGCCAAGGGCAGCTTGCGTAACAAATTGCTGTTCCTGCTGCCGGGCGCGATGGCATTGTCGGCGTTTGCGCCCTTCCTGATCACGCCCCTGCTGATGTTGGGCGGCGCCTATCTGGCGTTCGAGGCGACCGAGAAAATCATGGAGGCGGTGCTTCACGACCATGAGCATAAGGCCGAGCTGCTGCAGGCCGACACGCCGCAGGAACTGGAAGATCTGCAGGTTTCGGGAGCCATCCGTACCGACTTCATCCTGTCGGCCGAGATCGTCGCCATTGCCCTGAACGAATTGGGCGAGCTGACCTTGGCCGAACAAGCCGGCGCGCTGGTGCTGGTCAGCCTGGCGATCACCATCGGCGTCTATGGCGTGGTCGGCCTGATCGTAAAGCTGGACGACATCGGCCTGCATCTTGCCGAGCGGCGCAACCGGGCATGGCAAAAGCTGGGACAGGGACTGGTGCATATCGTCCCCAAATTGCTTTCCTCGCTCTCCGCCATCGGCACGGCCGCGATGCTGTGGGTTGGCGGGGGGATCCTCCTGCACGGGATGGAGGAGCTGGGCGCGCCGACCATTCCGCACCTTGTCCATGACGCGGCGCACATCGTCGGGTCGGCGACGGGAGGGATGGGGCCGGTCGTCGAATGGGTCGCCAACGCGATCGGCGCGGCCATCGCCGGCGCCGTCATCGGCTGGGTGATCGCGATGATCGTGCGCCGTTTCCACAAGCATCCCGAAGAATTGATCGTCGACTGATGCCCCACGCGCTCGGCTATCTGCTGGTCTTTGTCGGCGGCGGACTGGGAGCGACGGCCCGCCATGCCGTCGGCCGGGCCGGGCTGGCGCTGCTCGGGCCGGGCTTTCCATGGTGGACCATGGCGGTGAACGTCGCAGGAAGCTTTGCGATCGGACTGCTTGCGGGCCTATTCGGTGCCTTCGAAACCGGTCCCAATGCCCGCCTGTTCCTCACCACCGGCTTCCTGGGCGGCTTCACCACTTTTTCGGCGTTCAGCCTCGACGCGCTGACCCTGTGGGAGCGCGGCGCGGCGTTGCAGGCCGGGCTTTACGTTGCCGGCAGCGTAATAGCGTCCCTTATCGCTGCCTTCGCAGGTTTGATGGCCTCGCGACTGGCGTGATCCTTGTGCGCAGCAGACCGCGCAACCATTTCCGGCCCGAACCGAAATGAAGGAGCCCCCATGGCCGACGCCCCCGAGAAGATCCCGTCCCTCCCTGCCGACTATGTCGTCCCCAAGGTGTGGACATGGGATAGTCCAAGCGGTGGCCAATTTGCCAGCATCAACCGGCCGATCGCCGGTCCGACGCATGACAAGGCGCTGCCTGTCGGCAAGCATCCGCTGCAGCTTTATTCGCTCGGCACGCCCAACGGGCAGAAGGTCAGCATCCTGCTCGAGGAACTGCTCGCTGCCGGCCACGGCGGCGCCGAGTACGACGCCTGGTACATTGACATCGGCGAAGGCGACCAGTTCGGATCCGGCTTCGTCGAACTGAACCCCAATAGCAAGATCCCGGTGCTGCTCGACCGCACCGATCCCGACAAACCACGCCGTGTCTTCGAGAGCGGATCGATCCTGCTTTACCTTGCCGAGAAGTTCGATGCCTTCCTGCCGAAGGACCCGGCGGCGCGAACCGAGGCATTGAGCTGGCTGTTCTGGCAGATGGGATCGGCGCCCTTCCTGGGTGGCGGCTTCGGCCATTTCTACATGTATGCGCCGATCAAAATCCAATATGCGATCGACCGCTACGCGATGGAGACGAAGCGGCAGTATGACGTGCTCGACCGGCATCTGGCCGAGCATCGTTTCCTGGCGGGCGACGAATATAGCATCGCCGACATGGCGATCTGGCCCTGGTATGGGGCGGTCGCGCTAGGCCACGCCTATGGCGACGCGGCCAGCTTCCTTTCGACGCAGGATTACACGCATTTCAACCGCTGGGTCGACGAGGTGGCCGCGCGACCAGCGGTACAGCGCGGCCGGCGGGTCAACCGCAAGCCGGAGAATGACCCGAGCTTCATCCGCGAGCGGCACAGCGCAGCCGACCTGGACTAGCGCCTTTCGACCGCACCCTCGATCGCGGCCCATGGGACCAGCTTGAAGTTGCGCCGGATTCGCTTGAGCCGATCTCCGGCGTTTTCAGCGCGGCCGCCGACAGCTGACGGGGAACCAGGGCAACAATGGCCGCCGAAGCCGCGAGGAACGCGATACGCAAGCACCCTCCCTTGAAGATGGAGAGGCGCTAGCGCTACTGCGAATGATTATCGATGAATTGGAAGGCCGTCACTCGCGCTGGCCGTTCATCCCCTGTCAAGCTGACGGCTTCATTTCTGTCACATTGCGCTGCGATAGGAGCGGCCATGCGTAGAACTGTTCTCCTATTTGCTTTCGCAGCCCTCGCCGCCGCCCCGGCCTCCGCGCAGGCGATCGAGGGCCAGTGGACCAATTACAAGAAGAATGTCGTCGTCCAGGTCGAGCGCTGCGGCACCGCTTTTTGCGGCCGGGTGGTCCAGGCGAGTGAAAAGGCCAAGGCCAAGGCTCGTAAGGGCGGCACGCCAAATCTGGTCGGCACCCAGATCCTGACCGGGCTGGTCCCGGTCGGCGACGGCAAGTTCCGTGGCCGTGCCTTCGTGCCCAAGCGCAACATCCACGCCACCGCGACGGTTCGCCAGGTCAGCGACGATGTGATGCAGGTCCAGGGCTGCGTGCTGGGTGGCCTGCTGTGCGACAGCGAGCGCTGGACGCGGGTTGTCGGCTAGGCTTCCACGCACCCCCTGAACTTGCCCGACTCGTTTGGCTGTCGTAACGGCTTGGCCCGTTGATCCGCCATTTGTTGCATTCCCGTGGGGAACAGCCGGCCTGCCAAGGGACAGGCCGCATCGGCGCGGGGGCGCCCATCAAGGGGCACAACAATGAAACATCGGATGATCCTCGCGGTGGCGGCCGCCTGTGCGTTGGCTTGGCCCGTAGCGGTATCCGCCCAGTCCACGCCCGGCGCCACCGTGACGCTCTATCGAGCCGCGCCGGGGCATCAGGTGATGCTGCTGCAATGGCTCGCGCAACAGGAACGGGTCGCGGCGGCGGCTGGTGTGCCGGCCAGCCAGCTTTACGTCCACCAGAATGGTGATAGCTGGGATTATCTGCTGATCGCGCCGGATACGACCGAAGCGCAAGATGATGCGCTTGAAGCTGCCGCGAAGCGACTAGGCGTGCCAACCGGGCCCGGAGTCGGCATCGAGCTCAGGAAGCATGTGGCATGGCATACCGACACGCTGGTGTCGGGGACGACAAGCATCGCCGACTATTTGAAGCGGATCGGCCAGTAAACTGGGCTATAGGCTGAAGGGCGGCGCAAGGTCGCCCTTCAGAACCGCCGCCTGAAGCGCCGCCATCTCGTCTGCCCAATATCGGTCGGATTCGAGCTTCGAGCTGATCGCGCGCACCTTGGCGTGGAGCGCCTGCAGCGTCGCGCTGGTCTTGAGCGGCGAATGATAATCGACCCCCTGGGCGGCGGCGATCAGTTCGACGGCGACAATACCACCGACGTTGCGGGCGATGGCGGCCGCCTTGCGAGCGGCGAGCGGCGCCATCGACACATGATCCTCCTGCCCCGCGCTTGTCGGCACGCTGTCGACGCTGGCCGGAAAAGCCAGGCTGCGGTTTTCGGCAACCAGTGCAGCCTGGGTCACCTGCGGGATCATCAACCCCGAATTGACCCCGCCGTCGTCAATCAGGAAGGCAGGCAAGCCACTCATCTTGGGGTCGATCAACACGGCTGTTCGGCGCTCCGACATCGAGCCGACCTCGCACATCGCCATGGCGATCATGTCGGCGGCAAAAGCGACCGGCTGGGCATGAAAATTGCCGCCGCTGATCGCCGTATCCTCATCATCGAACAGGATTGGATTGTCGGTAACTGCGCTCGCCTCGATCGTCAGCGTTCGAGCGGCGCCTACTAGCAAGTCGAGGACGGCGCCCATCACCTGCGGCTGGCAGCGGAAGCTGTATGGGTCCTGCACCTTGGGGCAATGATCGGCATGGCTGGCGAGGATCTCGCTGCCACCAAGCAGCTCGCGGAGATGGGCGGCGACGCGGATCTGGCCGGGCTGCCCGCGGACCTCGCTGATGCGCGGGTCGAACGGTTTGATCGATCCCTTTAGCGCATCGATCGACAGTGCCCCGGCGCCGAGCGCTGTGCCGAACACGCGTTCGGCGGCAAACAGCGCATCGAGCGCGATGGCGGTTGATGCCTGGGTGCCATTGATCAGCGCCAACCCTTCCTTGGGGCCGAGTTCGAGCCGCTGCATGCCGAGGCGATCGAGCGCCTCGGAGGCGGAGATGATGTCGCCCTTGAGGTCGATCCGCCCCTCGCCCATCAGCGCGGCGATCAAGTGGGCGAGCGGGGCGAGGTCGCCGCTGGCGCCGACGCTGCCCTGCGCCGGAATCAGCGGCATTGCGTCGCGGTCGAGCAGCGCTTGCAACGTGTCGATCACCACCGGCCGAACACCCGAATATCCGCGGCCGAGGCCGAGCAGCTTCAACACGATCATCAAGCGAACGACGTGGCGGGGCAGCACGTCACCAAGCCCGCAAGAATGGGAGAGGATCAGGTTTTTCTGCAGTTCGGCCAGCCGCTCGGGCGGAATGCGGGTGTTGGCGAGCAGACCGAAGCCGGTGTTGACGCCGTAGACCGTCTCACCCGAGGCGACGATCCGCTGAACTGTAGCAGCCGATGTACGGACGCGGTCCATCGAAGCATCATCGAGCTTGCATGGGTTGCCCTGCCAAAGCTGGCGGAGGGCACCGAGGTCGATATCGGTTGGATCGAGCGTCAGTGTCATGCGCGCGCGTCTAGGAGATTTGCATCGCGACGAATAGCCGCGATGCGCGTATTGCCGATGGCGAGCGAAAAGGGGAAATGCATGAGCACGTCGAATGATGGCCGTCCGGATCGCGGTCCCGGTATCATCGCCGCGGCAATCGTGGCAGCGGCGCTGATCCTGTCATGGGGTGTGTCGGACAACGAGCCACGCTACCAGCTTGCCTCGGCCGGGGATGCCGTGGTGCGGATGGACACGGACAGCGGCGAGCTGATCGCCTGCACGGCCCAACGATGCAGCCGTATCCAACCGCCTGCGCGTGCCAGGAGCTTTGGGCCGCTCACGGTCGAAGTCGGCGACGAGAAAAAGGAAGAGGCGCTGCCGGCACCAGCAAACTGACTTGACCGGACCGACGGACCTGCGAAATTCGCCTCTCTCTGGCGCCGGTCGTTAAGCAAAGCTAACAAAAGGCGCATGTCGCCCGATTATGAAGAGCTGCTGACGTTGCGGCGAAAGGCGCGGATCGCGGGCTGGTTCGGCCTCGGCTGGAGGATCGCGGCGGTCATCTTTCTTCTGTTGATCATGATCCTGTTCCATTGGCTTGAGCGAAGCGGGCTCCAGGACAACCACGACGGACATGTAAGCTTACTCGACGTCATCTATTTCACCATGATCAGCGCAACGACCACCGGCTATGGCGACATCGTGCCCGTGACCGAACGGACCAGGTTGTTCGACGCGTTGGTCGTCACGCCGATCCGCATCCTGTTCCTGTTGATCTTCATCGGATCGGCCTATCTGTTCGTTGCCAGGCGATCTTGGGAGAGGTTCGTCATGAAGCGTATCCAGCGCAAGCTTAACGACCACATCGTGGTGGTCGGTTTCGGCACGAAGAACAGCCGGGCGGTCGAGGAGTTGATCGACCTGGGCGCGGCCCCGGATACGATCGTGGTCATCGATCAGAACGAGGACCGGCTGCAGCTGGCCCAGGCGGCAGGCTGCACGATCCTGAAAGCCGACGCGACGCGCGACGAGACCTTGCGCGCCGTCCATGTCGATCGGGCCAGGCTGGTCATCATTTCCGCCGGGCGCGACGATACGTCGATCCTCGTCTGCCTGACCACGCGCCATCTCGCGCCCAATGTCAGGATCAGTCTGGCCGTCAATCAGCCGGACAATGATGTTCCGGCGCGCCGGGCCGGAGCCGACGTCGTCGTCAACCCATTCAATTTCGCGGGCCTCTTGCTGGCCACCACCCACGCCGGCCATCATATCGCCGACTATCTTGCGGACCTGGCGACCATGGGCGGACGGGTGCGGCTGGTGGAACGGAACGTGCGACCCGAGGAAATCGGCACGGCGCTTAAGGACCTCACCGAAGGCCTGGGTCTAAGGATCATCCGCGATGGTACGCCTTATGGCTTCTGGAGGCCCCAGGTCGAAAGGCTGGAACCGGGCGACATCATCATGGAAATCGTGCCGACCGTTTGATCACCGGACCATGGGAAGATCCAACCCCTGCTCCCGGGCGCACTCGACTGCAATGTCATAGCCCGCATCCGCATGGCGCATGACGCCGGTGGCTGGGTCGTTCCACAGGACGCGCTCGAGGCGGCGGGCGGCATCGTCGGTGCCGTCGGCGACGATCACCACGCCCGAGTGTTGCGAATAGCCCATGCCGACCCCGCCGCCATGATGCAGCGAGACCCAGGTCGCGCCGCTCGCCGTGTTGAGCAGGGCATTGAGCAACGGCCAATCGCTGACCGCATCTGAGCCGTCCTGCATGGCTTCGGTTTCCCTGTTGGGACTGGCAACGGAGCCGGAGTCCAGGTGGTCGCGGCCGATGACGACCGGAGCGCTGAGTTCGCCGTTCCTCACCATCTCGTTGAAGGCGAGGCCGAGGCGGTGGCGCTGGCCGAGGCCGACCCAGCAGATGCGCGCCGGAAGCCCCTGGAAGGCGATGCGGTCGGCCGCCATGTCGAGCCAGCGGTGGAGGTGAGGATCGTCGGGGATCATCTCCTTCACCTTGGCGTCGGTCCTGGCGATGTCCTCCGGATCGCCTGACAGCGCCGCCCAGCGGAACGGGCCGACGCCGCGGCAGAACAAGGGCCGGACATAGGCGGGGACGAAGCCGGGGAAGTCGAACGCGTTCTTGATGCCCTCGTTATAGGCTTCCTGGCGAATGTTGTTGCCATAATCGAAGGTGGGGATGCCCATTTTCTGGAAGTCGAGCATCGCCTGGACATGCACCGCCATCGACTTGCGCGCCGCGGCGGCGACCGCGGCCGGATCGCGCTCGCGCATCTCGGTCCATTGGGCGACGCTCCAGCCGGCCGGGCAGTAGCCGTTGGCCGGGTCATGTGCCGAGGTCTGGTCGGTGACCGCGTCGGGGCGGATGCCGCGGCGAACCATTTCGGGCAGGATCTCGGCGGCATTGCCGAGCAGGCCGACAGACGTGGGTTCGGTCGCCTTGGAGATGATCTCCAGCGCCTCGTCGATGGTGGTCGCGCGATGGTCTAAATAGCGGGTTTCAAGCCGCTTCGCGATTGAGCTTTCCTGCACCTCGATGGCGATGCAATGGGCGCCGGCCATCACTGCGGCGAGCGGCTGCGCGCCGCCCATGCCGCCGAGGCCGCCGGTCAGGATCCATTTGCCCTTGAGGTCCCCGCCGTAATGCTGGCGGCCCATCTCGGCAAAGGTCTCGTAAGTCCCTTGGACGATGCCCTGGCTGCCGATGTAGATCCACGATCCGGCCGTCATCTGGCCGTACATCATCAGCCCCTTGCGATCGAGTTCGTTGAACTTCTCCCAGGTCGCCCAGTGCGGCACGAGGTTGGAGTTGGCGAGGAGCACGCGGGGTGCATCCTTGTGGGTACGGAACACGCCGACCGGCTTGCCCGACTGGACCAGCAGGGTCTGGTCTTCGTCCAGCCGCTCCAGGGTCTCGACGATCTTGTCATACGCGGCCCAGTTGCGCGCGGCGCGGCCGATGCCGCCATAGACGACCAGGCTCTGCGGATCCTCGGCGACCTCATCGTCGAGGTTGTTCATCAGCATCCTGACCGCTGCTTCGGTGGTCCAATGCTTCGCTCTGATGTCGGAGCCCCGCCGCGCGCGGATATGGCGGCTATTGTCTCTGCGATTTTCCATGAAACCCGTTCGTCCTGAGTAGCCATTGAGCCTGCCGAAATGGCGTATCGAAGGATGTCCTTCGATATGGGTCTTCGACGCGCTCAGCTTGCTCAGCCCCCTACTCAGGATGAACGGAAAGGGGAAGCGCGCGGATATGGCGGCTGTTGTCGCGCCGGTCGGTGGTCATGCCCTCCCTCGAACTACCCCTGTCCCCCAAAAATCCGCCGTTCCGGCCCCGGCATCCCGATCCAGTAGCCCAGCTCCGACAGCTCATTGACCCGCCAGACGCAGAGGTCTGCCGCCTTGGCGGCTTCGATCGTGCCGACCTCGTGCGCCAGGCCCAGCGCGCGGGCGGCGTTGACGGTCATGCCGGCGATGGCTTCCTCAGGCGTGAGGCCGAACAGGGTGCACGCCATGTTCATGATGAGCTGCGGGTTCAGCACCGGCGAAGTGCCGGGGTTGCAGTCGGTGGCGATGGCGATCGGCACGCCGGCGTCGCGCAGCAGCTGGACCGGCGGCTTCTTCTTCTCATTGAGCGCATAATAGGCGCCGGGCAGCAGCACCGCGACCGTTCCCGCCGCGGCCATCGCCTTGGCGCCGGCGGCATCAAGATGCTCGAGATGGTCGGCCGACAGCGCCTTGTAGCGCGCAGCCAGTTCCGCGCCCTTCTGATTGCTGAGCTGCTCGGCGTGGAGCCGGACCGGAAGGCCGTTGGCGCGGGCGGCGGTGAATACCCGCTCGACCTCGGCCGGGGTGAAGGCGATAGATTCGCAGAAGGCGTCGACGCTGGTTGCGAGGCCAGCCCTCGCGACCGCGGGGATCATCTCCTCGGCGATCATCCGGACATAGGCGTCGCGCGCCGCGCCCTCTTTCGCCTCGGGCGGGAGGGCGTGGGCGGCGAGCAGGGTGGTGACGATCCGCACCGGCTCGTCGCGACCGATGGCCCGGGCCGCGTTCAGCAGCCGCATCTCCGAGGCGGTGTCGAGGCCGTAGCCCGACTTGATCTCGATGGTGGTGACCCCGCCGCCCATCAGCGCATGGAGGCGGCGGCGGGCCTGGTCGCGCAGCTCGTCGGCGGATGCCGCTTTCGTGGCGGCAACGGTCGAGGCGATGCCGCCGCCGGCCCTGGCGATTTCCTCATATGTGGCGCCGGCGCGGCGCATGGCATGTTCGTTGGCGCGGGTGCCGCCGAACACCAGATGCGTGTGGCAATCGACCAGGCCCGGCGTGATCCAGGCGCCACCGCAGGCCACCACCTCCTTCGCGCGAAAGCCGGCCAGCTCGGTGCGCTTGCCAACCCGGACGATTCGGCCGTCGTCGATCCCGATCGCGGCATTGGGAAACAGGCCGAGCGGATTGCCCTCACTCGCGACCATCGTCGCGACATGGCAGTCGGTGATCAGGCGATCCCACATGGACCGTGGCATCGCGGGGCGAAGCTGCTAGGTCAAGCGCATGAGCAGCGGCTGGCCCAATCTTTCCGAGCTGATCGTCAACAAGGAAGCAGTCGCGCCGGTCGGGCTGGTCGGCGCGCCATTGGATGCGGGGTCGGTCACACCGGGCCGCTGCGACCTGGCGCCGGGCCTGCTGCGCGCCGCCTTGCGGCGGATCGGGCGCTACGATGTCGAGACGGGCCGCGAACTTTCAACCCAGATTGCCGACCATGGCGATGTACCGATCGCGGGCCTGAGCATCGAGGAGGCCACGCCATCGATCGTCGCCGCGTGCAAGGCCAGCGTCGACCGGCATCAACTGACGCTGCTCATCGGCGGCAATAATGCGGTGACACGGCCTGGCGTGCATGCGCTGGGGCTGCCACTGGACAAGATCGGGCTGATCACGCTCGATGCCCATTTCGACATGCGCGACACGTCGGCGGGGCTTGGCAACGGCAACCCGGTGCAGGCGCTGCGTGAGGACGGGCTGCCGGGGAGGAATATCGCCCAAATCGGCCTCGCGCCCTTCGCCAATTCGGCCGAGATGCATCGAAATGCGATCGATGGCGGCCATCTGATTGTTACTATCGGGCAGGTGCACCGGGACGGGATCGCGCAGGCCATTTCGACCGCGCTCGACCATGTCGGCCATGCGCAAGCGATCATGGTCGATTGCGACATCGACGTGATCGATCGCGGGCAGATGCCTGGTGCACCGGGCGCGCGGCCGGGCGGGCTGCGGAGCCACGATTTCTTCGCCGCGGTGCGCATGCTCGCCGCGGAGCCCAAGGTGCGGCTGATCGATCTCACCGAATGGGATCCGCCGCTCGATTCGACCGACCTCAGCGCGCTGACCGCCGCCCGCTGGGTAGCGGAATGCCTCTCCGGCTTCGAACAACGTTGAAAAGTTCACCGGTGGCTTGAGCCGACCCTCTGACCCCTGCAGCTTGTGCGATGCAGCAAGGGGGCGGGGACATGCATTTCGACAGCGGCGATACGGCCTGGGTCCTGACTGCGACATTGCTGGTGCTGATGATGCTGCTGCCCGGGCTGGCACTGTTTTATGGTGGGCTGGTCCGTTCCAAGAACCTCCTGTCCGTGATGAGCCAGGTAATGGGCGCGGCCGCAGTGGCGATCCTGGTGTGGGTTGGCTGGGCCTATAGCCTCGCCTTTTCCGGATCAGGGCTGATCGTCGGCGATTTCGCCAAGGTTGGCCTAAACGGCATCGATGGGACCAGCGCCTGGCCGCTGGCGACGCCGGGCAAGGCCATCCCCGAACTGTTGTTCGCCTGCTTCCAGATGAGCTTCGCCGCGATCACCGTGGCACTGGTCGTCGGAGCGCTGGTCGAACGGGTGCGCTTTTCGGCGATGATGCTGTTCGCCCTGCTGTTCGTCACTATCGTCTATGCGCCGATCGCGCATATGGTCTGGGCGGCCGATGGCCTCATCTTCCAGACCGGGGCGATCGACTTTGCCGGCGGGACGGTGGTGCACATCAACGCCGGGATCGCGGGCCTCGTCGGCGTGGCCTTCGCCGGGCCGCGGATCGGATTCTTGAAGGAGGCAATGCCGCCGCACAGCCTGGCGCTGCTGCTGGTCGGCGCCGGGCTGCTGTGGGTCGGCTGGTTCGGGTTCAACGCCGGATCTGCGCTGGAAGCGAATGGCGTCGCCGCGATCGCGATGCTCAACACGTTTATTGCGCCGGCAGCCGGGATGCTCGGCTGGATGGGGATCGAGGCCCGACGCTCCGGCAAGCCCTCGCTCTTGGGTGGCGCGTCGGGCGCGGTTGCAGGACTGGTAGCGGTGACGCCGGCGGCGGGGATCAGCGGGCCGCTGGGCGCGATGCTGCTCGGCCTTGCCTCGAGCGCCGCCTGCTACAGCTTCATTGCGCTGGCCAAGCATCGGCTGCGGCTCGACGACAGCCTCGACGTATTCGGCATCCACGGGCTCGGCGGGATCGTCGGCTCGATCGGCACCGCCATCGCCGCCTTGCCGCTGCTCGGCGGGCATGGCGGATTGGAATATGCCTTCGGTGCCCAGTTGGGTCGCCAGGCCGGTGCGGTGTTGCTGGCAATCGGCTGGTCGGCGGCAGGATCGGCGATCTGCTTTGGCCTCACCCGGCTCGCCGTCCCGCTGCGGCGCGATGCCGACGAGGAACGTGAAGGCCTTGATCTCAGCGACCATGGCGAGCGCGCCTACAATCCCTAGGCAACAAAAAAGCCCGCTCGAAAGCGGGCTTCTTGTTGGTTGCGGGGGCAGGATTTGAACCTGCGACCTTCAGGTTATGAGCCTGACGAGCTACCGGGCTGCTCCACCCCGCGTCACCAGTTTGGGCAAAAGGCCCAAGACAAAAATGCCGCCGCGAGGGATCCCCCGACAGCGGCAGTTTTTAACATTGCGAATGGGTTTCTCGCGCGATCCGCTGGCTGCAAAGCCTGGCGACGACCTACTCTTCCATTGCTTAAGCAATAGTACCATCGGCGCTGTCTGGTTTCACGGCCGAGTTCGGGATGGGATCGGGTGGGTCACAGACGCTATGGCCACCAAGCTATGAAGCCAGCGGATCGTGCGAAAAATTCTAGAAATCGTGCGACCAAAGGTGTTTTGGGCATCATCTAGCTGAGAACCAAACCGCCATATCGGCAGTCGCAGGACTGTCGATGATGGTGGGATTCTACAAGCGCGAACAGAGCAATTAGGACCGGTTAGCTCCACGCATTACTGCGCTTCCACACCCGGCCTATCAACGTGGTGGTCTTCCACGGCTCGATGATATCTTATCTTGAGGGAGGCTTCCCGCTTAGATGCTTTCAGCGGTTATCCCGTCCATGCATAGCTACCCAGCTGCGCCGTTGGCACGACGACTGGTCCACCAGAGGCATGTTCACCCCGGTCCTCTCGTACTAGGGGCAACTCC
>DASTOV010000059.1:0-3127 GCA_035720125.1 Sphingomicrobium sp.
CTTTGACGGTTGGCTGAAGCCCGCAGAGCTCGGGGCGTTCGACGGCGAATCCGGCGAACTTGAAATTTTCATGCCAAGCCAGTTCATGGCCGATTGGGTGGAGAGCCATTTTGGCGACCGTCTGCGTCTCGCCTGGCGTTCGGTCCTGCCGATCGTCCAGGATGTGCGCATCGTCGCCGCGCCCGACGGTCCTCGGCCCGCGCCGCTCCTGATCCTTGAAGAAATTCCCGCGGCTGCCCCTGTTGTTGCCGAGCGTGATCCGTCCGCTCCGAATTTCGATCAGCGGTACCGGTTCGATACATTTGTCGTCGGCAAGGCCAACGAGGTTGCGGCAACTGCTGCCAGGACCCTGGCGACCGCCGAGACCGTTGCCTTCAATCCGCTGTTCATCCACGGCGGAACCGGTCGTGGAAAAACGCACCTGCTGCACGCCATCGGCCAGGCTTTTCTCGATCGCCGGCCCTCGGCTCGCGTTGTGTCGATGTCGGCCGAAAAGTTCATGGTCGAGTTCATCCGCGCGTTGAAGGAAAATGACACAATCGGTTTCAAGAGCCGCCTGCGTTCCGCGGACCTGCTCCTGATCGACGACGTCCAGTTCATTGCCGGCAAGGATTCCACCCAGGAAGAATTCTTCCACACGATGAACGAAATCATCACCGCCGGACGCCGGCTGGTGATCACGTCGGACCGCGCGCCGCAGGATTTGGACGGGATCGCGCCGCGCATCCTGTCCCGCCTGAGCTGGGGCCTGGTCGCCGACATCAACCCGGCCGATTATGAGCTCAGGCTCAACATCATCGATGCCAAGCTGGCCGCATTGCCGGGCGTGGAAATGCCACGCAGCGTGGTGGAATTCCTCGCTCGCCGCATCACCAGCTCGATCCGCGAGCTGGAAGGCGCGCTCAACCGCATCGCCGCCTATGCGATGATGACGGGCAGGGTGATTGACGTCGCGTTTGTCGAGGAGGTGCTGGCAAATGTGCTGCGCGCCAACCAGCGACGGATTTCGATCGACGAGATTCAGACCCAGGTCGCCGAGCATTACCGCATCCGCAAGGCGGAAATGACATCGGCGCGCCGCGCCCGAGAGGTCGCGCGGCCGCGGCAGGTGGCGATGTACCTGTCGAAGCAGCTGACGCCCAAGTCGCTGCCCGACATCGGTCGTCGCTTCGGCGGCCGGGACCACACCACCGTGATCCACGCGGTGAAGCAGATCGAGCGGTTGCGTGCCGCGGATTCCGAGCTCGATGCAGACATCCGGCTGCTGACGCGCCAGCTGGAGGGCTGATCCGGGGGGAAGGGGCCGTTACGGCCCTTTGGGATGAGGTCCAGTCCCCAACTGGTCGGGGGCCCGTTCAGGCGACTGGGCGGGCCCTCTCTCCGTTATGCACGAGCAAGGCCCGCCGGACAGCGTCCGACAGGCCTCGCCTGGTCAACGCTCAACTCTGTTCAATAATCCGCCTTGGCCTGCTGCCTTCCTTCCGGCGGGATGGTAATCTTCAACGTTTCGCCCGAATTGCCGGGAAAGCCGGTGAACATTGCTTCGACCAGGCTGGGCACCGTCTTGCCAAGTACATCCGTCCGCGAACGCGCCTTGGCCTTGCCCTCGAATAGCGACGCGTTGTCGACCTTCCGTCGGATGTTGAGGTCCAGCTCGGTCACATAATAGGTGTAGGAGCGGATGTTGTCGTAGCCGCCGTACCAGAAGGGATCGTTCCATCCCCAATAATAGCCGTGGCGCCCGTAGTAGAAGGGATGGCCCCAGCCATAGCGATAACCGAAATGGGAGGGATAGCTGGTGATCTCGGTCTGGGCGTCGCCAACGCCATAGCCGAGCTGGACCACGAGGGTCGCCTGGTTGATGGAAGGAGCCCGGGCATAGCCGAGGGCCTGGAGATTTTGCGCTACCTGCTCGGCGTAACCCGAAAATTCCAGCCCGCCCTGGTTGCTCGGGTCCATCGGCACGATCACGAAGCTCTGGCCCTGCGGGGCCGGCATGGCCTGATAGCGGGAGACTTGCGTGCGAAGTCCCGTCGCGCAGGCTGAAAGACCCAACGCAGAGAAACCGAGCAGCATTGTTGCGGCAAACTTGTTGATACGCATCGCGACACCCATCGAGTCGGAAAATTCCGTAAGACAGGCGTCTATTTACATGAATCGTGCTGAATTGGCGATGAAGCGCGAGAGTCGGCCATGCGACTCTCGAATTGCGCTAGCCTTTCAATCTTTTAGCCCGACCGCACGATAAGCCTCGGCAAGGGTCGGAGCTGCCAGCGCAGCCGCCTTCTCGGCGCCCGCCGTCAATATTGCATCGAGCGCCGCCTCGTCCCGCCTGAGCTCGACGAGCCGCTCGCGCAGCGGTTCGAGCAGGGCAATGGCGGCGTCCGCGAGCGCCGGCTTGAAGGCCCCGAAGCCCTGCCCGGCGAAGCGCTGAAGCACCTGCTCGGGCGTTTCTCCTGCGATCGCCGCGAAGATCCCGACCAGGTTTCTGGCCTCCGGGCGCTGGTCGAGCATTGCCGGATCCTCGGGGAGCGGATCGGGATCGGTCTTGGCCTTGCGCAACTTCTGCGCGATCACGTCATTGCTGTCCGTCAGGTGGATCCGGCTCTGTTCGGACGGGTCGGACTTCGACATTTTCATCGATCCGTCGCGCAGGCTCATGACACGTGCCGCGGTTCCGCCGCCGATGAACGGCTCTGGCGGAATGAACAGCTCGACGTCGAAGTCATTGTTGAACTTGATCGCAATGTCGCGCGCCAGCTCGATATGCTGCTTCTGGTCCTCGCCCACCGGGACATGGGTGGCCTGGTAAAGCAGCACGTCGGCTGCCTGCAGCACCGGATAGGCAAACAGGCCGAGCGAGGAACCTTCGCGGTTCTTGCCGGCCTTGTCCTTCCACTGCGTCATGCGGTTGAGCCAGCCCATTCGCGCAGTGCAATTGAGGATCCAGGCCAATTCGGCGTGGGCCGGCACGGCGCTTTGCGCGAACAGGATCGACTTGGTCGGGTCGATGCCGCTGGCGATCAAGGCGGCGGCCATTTCGCGGACATTGGCGCGCAACTTGTGTGGATCGAAGTCGACGGTCAGCGCATGCAGATCGGCGAGGAAGAAGAGGCACTCCGCCTCT
>DASTOV010000060.1:0-11567 GCA_035720125.1 Sphingomicrobium sp.
CGCAGGCCCGTGTCGCGGGCGACTACCGCGGCCATGATTTCGTCGGTATGGAGGCTGCCCTTCATCAGTGCCTCGGCCCGACCTTCTCGAACCAGCTGGACTGCCTTCGCGGCGGAGTCATGACTGTGGGCCGCGTCGACAATCTCGAACGGGCTGATGTCCAGCTTGTTTTCCGAAGCGACCGCACGGATCCGCTGCTCCGGTCCTACAAGGATCGGCTCGATCAGCTTCAGCGCCGCCGCCTTGACCGCACTTTCCAGCGACACCTGGTCGCAAGGATGGGCAATCGCCGTTTTCGCAGGCGGATGTTTTTGCGCCGCCTCGATCAGCTTGTTGAACTTGTCATGATATTTGACCTCGACCTTGGCGGGTGCCTCAAGCACGGGCATCGGCGTCCTCCTTGTTGCTGGCCGGTGCGGCCTTCACGGCAAACAGTTTTTCGATTTGCGCCAGACGTTTCCGTCCTTCGCCGTTCAACTCACCGCGGGCCGCGATGACCCGCTGCACCGCACGCAGCGTGCGTGCGCGCTCATCGGCATCTCGAGGCAAGAGCTTGGGGATCGCCGCGACCGCCCGCTTCTCGTCGAGCCGCAGCAACAAATATTGGTCGCGCAGCGTCTCCTTGAGCTGGGCCATGGTCCGCGGCCGACCTGGCGGCTGCGCGTCGTGCAGCTCCTTCAGCACGGCAAAGCCGCGCTCATCGACGCTCCCCTCGCCCATGCGGATAAACGCAATTGATCTCAGCGCTGCCTCAACTGCGCTACCTTCATCGAAACGGCCTTCAAGTGCCTGTCTCCGGTCTGCCTCGGCTTGCTCGCGCAGCGCCTCCCGTTCGAGCTTGCGGCTGTCTGTTTCTCCCTTGGGATCAAGGCCCACAAGTGCCTGCAACAGCGGAGAGCCGTAGGTCAGATGGAACATCTGCTCCGTCATCGCATCGCGCACCGCACCAAATGTCGTGAGCGAGGCGCTGATGGCCGTCGCCATCGTCTTTTCGACCTCGGAGAAGACATTGCCTTCGGGCGCCGCCTGGCGGTCCTTTCGCACCTGGTCGGCTGCGTCGGCGACGAGGCGCATGGCCGGATTCTCGTCCGAGAAAATCGCAAAGCGCAGCCTATTGGGATGCATTTTCCGCGACCAGTCACCGAAGCCCGGCGGCGTCACCGATCGGACCATGGGCCCCACATATGTGTCGTAGAGCCGACGGTTGACGGCCGAGAGCCGATCGACGGCGGCAAACTTGCGGTCATCGTCCGGGCTGTTGCCGCCCAGCTTGCGGATGTCATCCAGTGTGCGCGGCACGAGCCGGAACAGGTAGCGGCCCTCGATCAGTGATGGATTCGCCGTGTCGTCGCCGACTTCCTCGATCACCGCCTCGTAAAGACCGGGCGGCATCAGGTCGATCATCTCCATCGCGCTCGTGAACTCGTCATGTTCGCGGGTCGCGACCTTGCCGGAAACGAAGATGCCCAGATGGCCGACCGACTGGTGGACCGAATAGATGATGGTCTGCCCATTGGCGACGATATCGTCGTCGTTGCGATAAATGTCGGTGATCCAGCCAAGTGCCTGCTGCGGCGGAGTGATATTGTCGCCCCAGGAACAGAAGACGACGATCGGCGACTGGATGTTCCTCAGGTCGATCTGAAGCCCGTCGGACGTGCGCAGCTCCCCGCTCGTCAGCTTGTTGCCGACAAACAGATTGTCGGCGATCCACTGCATTTCATGCGCGTTCAATAGGACGGGGCTGCCCCACCAGGTCTCGAACGCCAGGAACCGCTCCGCCTCGGTGTCGACCTTGGCATAGACGTTGTACGGCTTCTCGAAATAGGTGTTCGCCGGGTCGAGGCTTTCGAAATTGGCGACCAGACTGGCGCCATCGAATTTCCCTCCGCCAAGATCCCCGGCCATGCTGGTCAGCCAGGTCCCGCCCAGCATCCCGCCCAGGTATCGCATCGGGTTCTTGCCACGAACCCCGGCCCAGTATGACAGCGGCGTACCGGCCAGCAGCAGCGGCCCCGGCACCTCGGGATTGGTCGCCGCCATGATCATGGTCTGCCAACCTGCCTGGCAATTGGCGATCACCGCGGGCTTGCCCGCATCGGGATGGCGCCGGGCGACTTCGCGGACGAACTCGGCCTCGGCGTTCCAGACGTCCTCGGTCGTCTGGTCCGGCATCGGCTCCGGCAGGAAGCCGATGAAATAACAGGGATGGCCGTCTTCCAGCGCGACGCCGATCTCGCTGTCCTTCTTCATCCCGCCAATGCCGGGTCCATGGCCCGCCCTGGGATCGACCACGACGAACGGTCGCTTCGCCGGGTCGGTCGGCACGCCTTCCAGCGGAAGGATCCTGACCAGCCCATAATTGACCGGGCGCGGAAGCTTGCGTCCGTCGAGGATCAGTTCAACCTCGAACTCAAGGACGTTGGGCGCGGTCTTCGCCTGTTGCTCGCGGTAAATATTCCCTCGCTGGCGGAGAATGTCGAGGAACAGGATCGAACGTTGCCATGCGTCGCGAAGATATTCGTGCGCAGGTCCAAGGCTGTGCGGGCCGGGCATGGAATCGCCTCCGGGGTTGAGCCGGAAGCATAGGCAGGGGGCAAAATCCGGCTATCCGGATATGTCCTGACGCACTGCACAAATTCGCCGCCATCGCGCCATCGAGCCCGTATCAGTAACTGGCTGAGGTCAAGTTGGGGTTACTCCTGATTCCGTGCCGCCCTCCAATCCCTATAGCTCGATATGACGCTAACGAGAGGCATTCGGGGCCCTTCTGGCGCCTCTGCCTGGCCCTGGGCGAAATAGCCGGCCCACGTCTTCGTCAGCGAATGGAGAGGATGGACGATGGATAGCGAGAATTTCGAACAGCTCGAATTTGCCGCTCCGGAACTGGACTTCACCGAACCACCGATGGGTTCGGATCGTCGCTCGTTCATGGTGCGCAGCGCGATGGCGACGGCGATCGTCGCTCTGGGCGGACGAGTGAATCCCCTATGGGCGCAGGCGCCGGCCTTCGTCCATCCGGCTCCGCTGCAAGGGAAGGAAAATCCCAACCTTCAGGTGGTGAAGAATTCGAAGGGTCCGGTGATGACCCTGGTCGACGAGTTCTACAAGGTCGGCCCCGGACCGTCCTCGTCGCATACGATCGGCCCGATGCGGATCACCTATGATTTCTACCAGCGGGCGATCAAGCTGCCTCAAGCACAGCTCGACCAGGCCACGGCCCTTAAGGTGCACCTGTATGGAAGTCTCAGCGCGACGGGCAAGGGCCATGGCACCGAGCGTGCAGCCCTTGCCGGCCTGATCGGTCACGAGCCGGCGACGATCGACCCGGTTGCCGTTCTCGACAAGATGGCGGCCGAGCCGGACAAGGTTTATCCGGTCAAGCTGGGCACGAAGACGATCAATGCGTCCCTGGCCGACATTGTCTACGACGCGACCAAGGGCGACTTCCCGCACGCCAACACCATGACGGCCAAGCTGATGGCCGGCGACAAAGTGTTGCTGGAGCAGGAATATTATTCGGTTGGCGGCGGCTTCATCGAATGGAAGGGCTACACGCCGCCCAAGAAGAACCCGCCGAAGTACCCCTATGAAACCATGGCCCAGCTGCTGGAGCATGCGAAAGCCAACAACCTGACCGTGGCGCAGGTCGCGATGGCGAACGAGACGTCGATCTCGGGCAAGAGCGAAGCGGAGATCAACGCCTTCCTCGACAAGATCATCGGGGCGATGCGCGCCACGGTGAAGACCGGGCTTGCCGCGCCGACAAGCACGCTGCCCGGGCCGATCAAGCTCAAGACCAAGGCCGGCGACGTCTATCGCAATGCGATGAAGGAGCCGGTCGAGGCTCGCAAGGGTGTCGGCCTGGTGTCCGCCGCCGCCCTCGCCGGATCGGAAGAGAATGCGCGGGGCCACCTGGTGATCACCGCGCCGACGGGCGGTTCGGCCGGCGTCATGCCTGCGGTGGTCTGGTCATTGGGACCGGACGGTGCGAAGCGGTCCGAGCAGGAAATCCGGGACGGCCTGCTGGCCGGAGCGGTCATCGGCTATCTTTGCAAGCACCACGCGACCTTGGCCGCAGCCGAAGGTGGGTGCCAGGCCGAGATCGGCGTTGCCTCGGCGATGGGCGCTGCAACGATCGCCCAGGCGCATGGCGAGCCCAACCAGGTCATCGCCAATGCGGCGGAAGGCGCGCTCGAGCATCACCTCGGCATGACATGCGATCCGGTGGCAGGGTTCGTGCAGATCCCTTGCATCGAGCGCTGCGCGTTCGGCGCGGTCAAGGCATGGACCGGCTATCTCATCGCCAGGAACGAGATCCCGGCCAACCGCCGCGTCGACTTCGACTCAACCGTGCAGGCTTTGGCGATCACAGCCAAGGAGATGAACTCCAAGTACAAGGAGACGTCGGAAGGCGGTCTCGCCGTGTCCCTCGTCCTTTGTTGACGAACTAGCGATGAGCCAGGAGACCGCACGGCCCGTAGTGACTCCCCTCGGCGCCGTCACGGTCGCCTGGCTCATCACGTCCTGCTACTATTTCTATCAATATGCGATGCGCTCGGCGCCCGCCGTCATGGTGCCGGAGCTGTCGACCGCCTTCGGCCTCACGCCGGTCGGCATAGCCTCGCTCGTCGGCCTCTTCTATTACGCCTATGCTCCGTTCAGCCTGGTCGCCGGCGTGGCGATGGATCAGCTCGGACCGCGCAAGGTCGTGCCGCTGGGCGCGGCGACCGTTGCAGTCGGCGCACTGATGTTTTCGACCGGCGATCCTACGCTCGCCAGCATTGGCCGCTTCCTTCAGGGCGCGGGCGGCGTCTTCGCGCTGATTGGCGCAGTCTATATCGCCACGACCCATTTCCCCGCGTCCAAGGCAGCGACGCTCATTGGTGCAACTCAGATGTTTGGCATGGCGGGCGGCTCTGCAGGGCAGTTCGTTGTCGGACCGGCCATTTCCGGCGGACTTCAATGGGACAGCTTCTGGTGGCTGATGGGCATTGCCGGCATTCCGATCGCGATATTGCTGTATCTGTTCATTCCCAGGCGGGAGGCGACAGCTGCGCCGGCAGGACCGCGCAGGAACTGGCTCAAGGATGCGGGCAGCGCCATGTGGACGGTTTTCCGCAACCCGCAATCGATCCTTTGCGGCCTGATTTCCGGCCTGCTGTTCATCCCCACCACTATCTTCGACATGGTCTGGGGGGTGCGCTTTTTGCAGGAAGGGCATGGCATGCCCTACGACGTTGCGGTGCTGCGGTCCGCGGCAGTGCCATTCGGATGGATCATCGGCTGCCCGCTGCTCGGCTGGATTTCCGACCGCATCGGCCGCCGAAAACCGGTGATCATGTTCGCCGCGGCGGTGCTCATGGCTGCCATGGCGCTTGGTCTCTACGGGCCTCCGGACCTCCTTCCGCCCTACAGCATTGCGCTGGTCGCCGGCATTGCGTCCGGCGCGGCGATGCTCCCATACACGATCATCAAGGAAGCCAATCGTCCGGAGCACAGCGGCACCGCGACGGGCGTCATCAACTTCATCAATTTCTCTTTCTCTGCCCTGCTCGGACCGCTTTTCGCGGCCCGGTTGATGCGGATCAGCGGCGGCGACGACCGGGCACTGGGCGATTACCAGGCGACTTTCATGCCGATGCTGTTCGGCATCGGAATCGCGATCCTGTTGACGCTCCTGCTGCGCGAGACAGGCGCTCGAGCCCGACCCGCCGAGACTTTGACCCAACCCCTGACCGAAGCCCGATAAGGGAGAATGACAATGTCGACCGCCGTACTTGAACCGCGCACCGCCGAGGAAAAAAAGCAGGCGGGTTTCAAGCCGGGCCTGTGGACGAAGGAAATCAACGTCCGCAACTTCATCCAGCTGAACTACGAGCCATATTACGGCGACGAAGCCTTCCTCGCCGGCCCGACGAAGCGAACCACCGCAATCTGGAAAAAACTGACCGACCTGTTCGTCGAGGAACGCAAGAAGGGCGTGCTCGACGTTTCGCAGATCCCCAGCTCGATCACTGCCCACGAGGCGGGCTATATCGACAAGGCGAACGAGGTCATCGTCGGGCTTCAAACGGACGCGCCCCTGAAACGCGCGATCATGCCCAATGGCGGGCTCAAGATGGTGCTGAACTCGCTCGAAACCTATGGCTACAAGCCCGACCCGATCGTCGTCGAAACCTTCACCAAGTATCGCAAGACGCACAACGACGGCGTATTCGACGCCTACACCTCGGACGTACGCAAATGCCGCAGCTCGCACGTCCTGACCGGCCTGCCCGACGCCTATGGCCGCGGCCGGATCATCGGCGATTACCGGCGGGTTGCGCTTTATGGCGTCGATCGCCTGGTCGAAATAAAGAAGCGGGAGAAGACGGCGCTCGACGACAAATGGTCGACCGATGAGATCATCCGCGACCGCGAAGAGCTGAGCGAACAGATCCGCGCCCTAGGCGAACTCAAGGAAATGGCCGCCAAATATGGGTTCGACATTTCCGGGCCGGCCACCACCGCCAGGAAAGCGGTTCAATGGCTCTATTTCGGCTACCTCGCCAGCGTGAAGGAGCAGAATGGTGCAGCCATGTCGCTGGGCCGCGTTTCGACCTTCCTCGACATCTATATCGAAAAGGACCTTGAGGCCGGCCGGATCACCGAAAGCGAAGCGCAGGAAATCATCGATGATTTCGTTATCAAGCTGCGCATCGTCCGTTTCCTGCGCACGCCGGAATATGACGACCTGTTCTCGGGCGATCCGACCTGGGTAACCGAATCCATCGCCGGGATGGGCGACGACGGCCGGCCGCTGGTCACCAGGACCAGTTTCCGCTTCCTGCAGACGCTCTACAATCTGGGACCCGCGCCGGAACCGAACCTGACGATCTGGTATTCGCCGCACCTCCCCGAAGGCTTCCGCCGCTTCGCATCGAAGGTCGCGATCGACACCAGCTCGATCCAGTTCGAAAGCGACGAGATCATGCGCATGACCTGGGGCGACGACGGCGCGATTGCCTGCTGCGTTTCGCCGATGGCGATGGGCAAGCAGATGCAGTTCTTCGGCGCACGGGCGAACCTCGCGAAATGCCTGCTCTACGCGATCAACGGCGGGCGCGACGAAATCTCCGGCAAGCAGATCGCGCCGGCATCGGAGCCGGTCCAGGGCGACTATCTCGACTTCGACGATGTTGTGGATCGCTTCGACAAGGTCATGGACTGGCTGGCCGGCGTCTATGTCACCGCGATGAACGTCATCCACTACATGCACGACAAATATGCCTATGAGCGGATCGAGATGGCGCTTCACGACTATGCGCCGCTCCGCACCATGGCATTCGGCATTGCCGGCATGTCCGTGGTCGCCGACAGCCTTTCGGCCATCAAATATGCCAAGGTGAAGGTGAAGCGGGATGAGACGGGGCTCATCACCTCCTACGAAACCGAGGGCGAGTTCCCGCTGTTCGGCAACAATGACAACCGCGTCGATGGCATGGCGGCCTGGCTGGTCACCACCTTCATGGGCAAGCTGCGCAAATTCCCGACCTATCGCAATGCGCTGCACACCCAGTCGGTGCTGACCATCACCTCGAACGTCGTCTATGGCAAGGCGACTGGCGACACGCCGGACGGTCGCAAGAAGGGCGAGCCCTTCGCGCCGGGTGCCAATCCGATGCATGGCCGAGACAGCCATGGCGTGCATGCCTCCGCGGCATCCGTCGCCAAAATCCCCTACCGCGATGCGCAGGACGGCATTTCATTGACGACGACCCTGGTGCCGAGCGGATTGGGGCGGACGGAAGGCGACCGGATCACCAACCTGACGTCGATCCTCGACGGCTTCTTCGGCACGACCGGATATCACATGAACATCAATGTGCTGAACCGCGAGACATTGCTCGACGCGATGGATCATCCGGAGAAATATCCGAGCCTGACGATCCGCGTGTCCGGCTATGCGGTGAACTTCGTTCGCCTGACCCGCGAGCAGCAGATGGATGTTATCAACCGCACGTTCCACGGAGACTAAGATGAGCACGGCGACGGCCGAACAGGTCAATCTGGAGGCCAAGAGCCCGTACGAGATGCGGGTGCATCTTGGCGAGGATGTGCCGGATACCGACGTCCGCACGGCCCTCAGGACCGGCGACATGGGCTTCCTGCACAGCTACACCACGGGGTCCGCGGTCGACGGCCCCGGCATTCGGCTCGTCGCATGGACCACCGCCTGCATGTTCCGTTGCCGATATTGCCACAACCCTGACACCTGGACCTTGAGCAACGGCATCCCCGTGACGCTCGAACGGGCGATCGACGAAGTGCGCAAATATGCGGTGGGGCTGCAGGCCATGCATGGCGGCTTCACCCTGTCGGGCGGCGAACCGCTGATGCAGGACCGCTTCGCCGTTCGCCTGCTCGCCGCGGTCAAGGCGATGGGCGTCCATACGGCGATCGAGACCAACGGCTATTTCGGCGACCATCTGTCCGACGAGGAGCTCAAGCTAATCGACCTCGTCATCCTCGACATGAAAGCGTTCACGCCGGATCAGCATGAGCGCGTCACCGGCCTCAGGGACAATGAGGAGGTACTGGCTTTCGCCCGCCGTCTTGCCGATCTCAAGCGACCGATGTGGATGCGCTACGTGCTGGTTCCGGGACTCACCGACGTTCGGGAAGAGATGGAACAGCTGGCGAAGTTCGTCGCATCGCTTGGCGTCGTCGAGCGAGTAGAAATTCTCCCCTTCCATCAGTTGGGCCAGTACAAGTGGGAGCGGCTGAAGCTCGACTATAGGCTGGCCGATACGCGACCGCCGTCGGGCGAGCAGATTGCCGACGCGATCGGCATTTTCCAGGATGCGGGATTGAATGCCTGCTAGGTAATTTCCCGCATTTTCGGGAACGGAATATTGGGCAAGAAGTTGGCTCAAGCGGGCGTTTGGCAATGGGTGGGAACAGGGGCATGGCAGAACCGGCTTATCCCATGACGCGGCATGACTATGCCGATGACGCGGCGGAACTGGAGCGGCTGGAAGCAGCGCTGGAAGGCGGACCAAAGGGCGCCGTCGCCGTTTCCCTGATCGCCGTCGCGCTGCTGATGGTCGGCTGGCTCGGCATCTATTTCCTGGTGTTCCTGCCGCGCGGGACGGTAGGCTGACATGGCCGTCAACGAACAGGCGATCCTCAAGTCCGAGGTGCGGTGGGCCTGGGTCGTCGCCGGCATCGTCGCGGTCATCCTCGGCGCCATATTGTTCGCGGCGCTGTCGATGCATGTGAACCCGCCCAGCAATCGCGAATTTGTCGACCCCAAGACGCTTCACCTGTCGGCCGAATTTACCGAGGAGAATCTGGGAACCCGGATCGATCCCGATGGCCGCATTGTCGCGCGGGTGATCGCGACCCAGTTCGAATTCGTGCCCAATTGCATCATCCTGCCGGCGCAGCGCGACGTGACCCTGCGCTTCGCGACGCCGGACGTGATCCACGGCATCCTCGTCACTGGCACCAACGTCAACACGATGGTCGTCCCGGGCTATGTCGCGCAGGTCCACACGCAGTTCACGAAAACCGGCGACCTGCTGATGCCCTGCCACGAATTTTGCGGCCTCGGCCACACGCAGATGATTGCGACGGTCAAGGTGGTGCCGCCCGATCAATTCCGTCCGGACGCCAGCGGGAGGGCCAGCTGTGGCGACGATCGCTGAACCTGTCCCCATGCCGCGCCGCGAGCCGGCCGGCGCGCTGACCGGCGACCTGCAGGTCCGCCGGCTGGTCATCGCCCATGTCTGGGTGGCGGTCGTCGCCTTTGCCGTCGCCTGCCTGCTTGGCGTCTGGCAGATGTGGGCGCGGAGCCCGATCGAGGCGCCGGCGCACACCGCCGCCAACTATTTCCGCTCGGTCACGCTGCACGGCGTCTCGATGGCGTTCGTCCTGACCACTTTCTTCATCATGGGGTTCGGTTATTTCGTCGCCGAGACGGCGCTGAAGCGGCCCGTGCCCGGTCTGAAGCTCGCCTGGGCCGCATTCTGGATGGGCATCGCCGGCGTGCTGATGGCGGCGCTGTCGGTTGTCAGCGGCCGGGCCTCGGTGCTCTACACCTTCTACCCGCCGCTGACCGCGACCGCCTGGTTCTACATCGGGCTGGTGCTGGTCGTCGTGGCGTCCTGGATCTGGTGCCTGCTGATGATCGTCGCCATGCGGTCGTGGAAGGCGGCCAATCCGGGCCAGGCCGTGCCGCTGGCCATGTTCGGAACGGTTGCCAATGCGGTAATGTGGCTTTGGACCACGGTAGGCGTCGCCGCCGAGCTCTTGTTCCAGGTCATCCCGGCGGCGCTCGGACTGAACGGCATGGTCGACGTCGGCCTGTCGCGCACGCTGTTTTCCTGGACGCTGCACGCCATCGTCTATTTCTGGCTCTTCCCCAGCTATATCGCCTTCTACACCATGGCGCCGCGCGCGGCGGGAGGGAGGCTCTATTCGGACACGATGGGCCGCCTCGCCTTCATCCTGTTCCTGCTCTACTCGCTGCCCGTCGGCCTGCATCACCTGTTCATGGATCCGGAGCATTCGAACGGGTTCAAGTTCCTGCAGATGTTCCTGACCGCCCTCGTCTCCGTCCCCACCTTCCTCACCGTCTTCACCATCGCCGCCTCGTTGGAGGTAGCGGGTCGGATGCGCGGTGGAACCGGGACCTTCGGCTGGATCAGGGCGCTGCCGTGGGACCGGCCGATGGTGCTGGCGACGGGCCTTGCCTTCTTCATGCTGTTCTGGGGCGGCGGCGGCGGCCTCGTGAACATGAGCTATGGCATGAACGCGATGGTCCACAACACCAGCTGGGTCACCGCCCATTTCCACCTGATCTTCGGCGGCACCGTGGTCATCATGTATTTCGCCATCGCCTATGCGATGTGGCCGATGCTGACCGGCCGCGCCTTCCCCAGCATGAAGCCGCTGCTGACCCAGCTGTGGCTATGGTTCATCGGCATGATGGTGATGACCCTGCCCTGGCACTGGACCGGGCTGCAGGGGCAGTGGCGGCGGATTGCGGCGTTCGACTATTCGGATCCGCTCATCGCCAGCTGGGGTCCATGGGTGATCGTGTCGCTGGTCGGCGGCATCATCCTCGCGGTCAGTGCCCTGATGTTCGTGTGGAACCTCGTCGTGCTGCATCGTTCCTCGTCGCCGAGAGCGCCGGTGACGGACGTTCCCTACGCCGAGGCGGTGCATCCGCCCGGGCGCCTCCCGGCCTCGCTCAACGGCTTCGGGCTGTGGAATGTGATCGTCGCCGTGCTGATGCTGCTCGCCTACGGCTATCCCATCGCCCAATTCTTCATCGATCCGCCGCCCCAGGCGGTGGTGCACAGGCTGCACTGACATGGCCGAAGAACCGAAATCGCCCGACCAACAGTCCCCGGCCGGCGCCCCCGCCGAACAGGGTGCGGTCGATCGTCACTGGCGGCGGATGGCGCTGGCGGCCGTCGGCGTCCTCGTCTCGGTCGGCGCACTGCTCGGCTTCGTCATCATCCCCGCCGGCCAGAAGGAAAATGCCAATCTGACGATGGACAGCGCCATGCGCCGTG
>DASTOV010000061.1:0-8924 GCA_035720125.1 Sphingomicrobium sp.
GCCACCTTGGCAGTATATCCAGACAGGAAGTGGTACATCGCCTGGTCGGGTGTCAGCTTGGCGATCGGCGGCAACACGCCGAACGCATCCGCGGTCAGCATGACGATATTCTTCGGCAGCGGCCCCATGTTCGCTTCGGACGAGTTCGGGATGTAGTCGATCGGATAGGCGCCACGGCTGTTCTCGGCGAGCGTGGCGTCGTCGAGGTCCAACTCGCGCGTGACCGGGTCCATCACCACATTTTCCAGCACGGTGCCGAAGCGCTTCGTCGTGGCGAAGATCTCCGGCTCGGCCTCGGCCGACAGGCGGATCATCTTGGCGTAGCAGCCACCTTCGAAGTTGAAGACCGCGGTATCCGACCAGCCATGCTCGTCATCGCCGATCAGCGTCCGGTTGGGGTCGGCCGACAGGGTCGTCTTGCCGGTGCCCGACAGGCCGAAGAAGATCGCAGTGTCGCCCTTCGGCCCGATATTGGCCGAGCAGTGCATCGGCATGATGCCCTTTGGCGGCAGCAAATAGTTGAGCAGCGCGAACACTGACTTCTTCATTTCGCCGGCATATGCGGTGCCACCGATCAGGATGATCTTCTTTTCCAGGTTCACGGCAATCACCGTCTCGCTGCGGCAGCCGTGACGCTCCGGATCCGCCCGAAAGCTAGGGAGGTCGATGATCGTATATTCGGGGACGAATGCCGCGAGCTCAGCCGGCTCCGGCCGCACGAGCAAGGTGCGGATGAAGAGGCTGTGCCAGGCAAGTTCGTTGATGACCCGGACCTTGACGCGATATTCCGTCTGCGAGCCGCCATAGAGGTCGGCAACGAACAGCTTGTCCTTGCCCTTCAGCGCATCAAGAAAATCGGCGTAGAGCAGGTCGAACGCGTCGGCTTCCATTGGCCGGTTCGACTTGCCCCACCAGACGCTGTCCTGGCTGGTGCCGTTGCGGACCACGAAGCGATCCTGCGCCGAACGTCCGGTGTGCTTTCCCGTCTTGACGACCAGAGGGCCTTCTTTCGCGAGCTCGCCTTCACCTCGCGCAACAGCATGCTCGACCAGCGGTGCCGTCGTCAGGTTCCAGTGGATGGTCGCCGCGGTTTCGATGCCCTGGGCGTCCAGCCGGTGCGCGGGGGTGCGCTCACTCACGTCAAGATTCTCCCTGAAATATCAATGGCGACGCCCAATCTGGACGCCGCCGCATACGTATGCGAGGCGGCCTATACATAGCACCGGGCTATCGGTCAAAGCCACTGGGCTCGCCCTTGTTTCGGCAAGTCGCGCTGGCTATCCCTCGCCATGTGCTTAAGGAGCCGGAATGAGCCATGTAATCGCGCTCGTCGATGATGATCGCAACATACTGACATCGGTATCCATTGCGCTTCAGGCTGAGGGATTCCTCACCCGCGTCTATACCGACGGACAAACGGCGCTGAAGGCGTTCGCGGACAATCCGCCGGACCTGGGCGTATTCGACATCAAGATGCCGCAGATGGACGGCATGGAACTGCTTCGGCGCGTCCGCGAAATCGGCGGTTCGACCGGGTCGATGCCGGTCATTTTTCTGACGTCCAAGGACGATGAGTTGGACGAGGCGCTGGGTCTTGCCATGGGAGCCGACGATTATATTTCGAAACCCTTTTCCCAGCGGCTCCTGATCGCACGCATTCGCGCCTTGCTTCGCCGCCAGGACCTGGCGCGCGGTGCCAACGGGTCAAGTCCGGATTCGTCCCAGAATGAGCTTCCGTTGATCGAGCGCGGCCGCCTCACCATGGATCCCGCCCGGCACAAGGTGCTTTGGGACGGGAAAGACGTTACCCTGACCGTCACCGAGTTCCTGATCCTGGAGGCGCTTGCCCAGCGACCCGGGGTCGTAAAATCCCGTAACCAGCTGCTCGATGTAGCTTATCAGGACGATGTCTATGTCGACGACCGCACCATCGACAGCCACATCAAGCGGATCCGCCGCAAGTTCCGGGGAGCCGACCCGGACTTCGACGCAATCGAGACCCTTTATGGCGTCGGATATCGATTTGGCGAGGAGTGACGATGCCGACCTCGCCCTGACCTGGTCAGGGCGCTGGACTCTGGCACACCGGATCCTTGCGGTGAACGTGCTCACCCTCGTCCTGGTTTTGCTCGCCATCTTCTACCTCGATAGCTACCGCAATCGACTGGAAAAGGAGCGGGTTCAAAAAGTTGCAGCCGAAGCCGCGATGGCTGCCACGGCGCTTCAATCGGTTCGTCCCGAAGCGCACGAAACGCTGCTCGCCAGCCTGTCGAAGCAGAACGAAAGCCGGATTCGGCTATATGGCCCGGACGGGCAGTTGCGGCTCGACAGCTGGAGGCAGACCGGTCCGACCTACAGGTTGCGTGATCCGGCCACCCAGAAATGGACCAAGGATTTTGCCCGGGCACTCGATCGGGGATTCAACGCAATTGTCGGCGAGGAAGCCGATGAGGATTTCGTCGAGCCGGTGGTGGACCGCGCCCAGTCTTGGTCGGAAATCGTGGCTTCCCGTCGGTCAGGCAACACCGAGACGGAGATTCGCCAGGCCCCCGAACTGACCCCAGTATTCTCCGCGGCCGCGCCGGTAGTTGGCGGATCTACGCTGCTGGTTACCGACAACGACCGTGCCTTTACCAAGACCGTGCGCAAGCAGCGCCGGTCGCTGCTCATCGCCCTTGCCGTCGTGGCAATCCTGTCGGTGCTCCTGTCGCTGTTCCTTGCACGCACGATTGTCCGGCCGCTGCGCCGTATCGCGCTTGCCGCACATCGCGTCCGCCTCGGGAGGGCGCGAGAAGTGAACGTGCCGCGCCTCCCTTCACGCACCGATGAGATCGGTCTGCTGGCGAGGTCGATCAGTGACATGAGCCAATCCTTGAGGCAGCGGATCGACAATATCGAGGCGTTTGCTGCCGACGTAACGCATGAACTCAAAAATCCGCTCGCATCGCTGCGCTCGGCGATCGACGGGCTCGAAAGGATCGACGATCCTGCCCTTCGCAAGCAGCTGACCGACGTCATCCGCCAGGATGTGGTTCGCCTCGACCGGCTGATCAGCGATGTCAGCGAAGCCGCCCGGACGGACGCCGAACTTGCGCGAGCACGGTTCGAACCGGTCGATTTGGGCATTTTGATAGGTCAGCTGGTGTCATCCTGGGAGACGCGGCGAGAGACGGGCAACGTCCGGCTCGCCTTTGCTCGACCACGGCGGGCCAGCGCGATCGTGATGGGCGAGCCGGGGCGGCTGGCGCGGGCGATCGACAACATCATCGACAATGCGATCAGCTTCTCGCCACCGGGCGGGCTGGTTGAAATTGCCGCGACACATGTCGACGACGAAATCCGGATACGGATCGATGATGAGGGACCGGGCGTCCCGCCGGAGCTTCGTGAGGCAATCTTTAACCGCTTCCATTCAGTGAGGCCGAATGCCGAAAGCTTCGGGCGGCACTCAGGACTCGGGCTGGCGATCGCGCGCGCGATCGTCGAGGGGCACGATGGGGAGATTGATGTGACCGATCGCGACGATGCGCCCTCGGGGGCGCGATTTACCATCATCCTGAAGGCGGCGGATCGCGCATGAACAGTGCTCGACTGAGCTCCGAAAACCTCCATGCTTCCTGTGTAGCGTCCGACGGCCGCGCCGTGCTGATTGCCGGGCCGTCGGGATCCGGCAAATCCGACCTCGCGTTGCGCCTGCTGGACCGCGGCTTCACCCTGGTCAGCGATGACCGCACCATTGTCCGAAAGGACGGCAATCGGTTGCTCGCCTCAGCCCCTGAGAGAATCAGGGGCAAGCTTGAAATCCGCGGCATCGGCATCGTCGACATGGACGCTGTTGACAATGTTCCGGTAGCCCTGGTCGTCGAGCTGACCAGCGACATCCAGCGATTGCCCGACGACGGCAGCGAACGACTGATACTCGGCGAGGGAATTCCGTTGATCAACGTCAATGCCATGACCGCTTCCGCACCATCGAAGGTCGCGGTGGCGCTCGATCGACTCGGCCTCAAGTTTTGAACGTGGGTTCCAGGCCCCCCAAGCTACCTCGCCTCCTGTTGGTCACCGGCATGTCGGGCGCCGGCAAGTCTACGGTGCTCGATGCGCTTGAGGACATGGGCTGGGATTGCGTGGACAATTTGCCGACGGCACTCTTGCGTGATTTCGTGCGTGGCGAGCAGGATGACCGCCGGCAGGTTCCGCTGGCAGTGGGAATGGACGTGCGCAGCCGCGGTTTCGATCCCAAGGCGCTGCCCAAGTTGCTGCAATCGCTCGTCGGCGTTACCCCGGAAATTCTCTACCTCGATTGCGCCGGCTCCGAGCTCATTCGCCGTTACGACGAAACTCGGCGGCGCCATCCGCTCGCGCCGGACCGGCCCGCCGAAGACGGAATCGCCAAGGAGCGCGCCTCGACCGCGGCGCTGCGAGAAATTGCCGACACGCTGATCGACACCACCGACCTGACGCCTGCCGAACTCCGCGAGGAATTGCGCCGACGATACGGCGGAGACATCGACCAGCCCGTTTTGACCCTCGTCTCCTTCGGGTTCGCCCGCGGCATTTCCCGCACCGCCGACCTGGTGTTCGACATGCGCTTCGCCGACAACCCGCACTGGATCGACGAATTGAGGCCGATGACCGGTGAGGATCGGCCAGTACAGGACTATTGCGCGAGCGATGCTGCGTGGACCCCGACGATAGAACAGATTGAAACCCTGTTAATCACGCTCATTCCCCGCTATTGGGCCGCCGGCAAGAGCTATCTGACGGTGGCGTTTGGCTGCACGGGAGGGCGTCACCGATCGGTGGCGGCTGCGGTCGAAATGGCGAAGCGGTTGCGCAGCGCGGGTTTTTCCCCGAATGTCCGCCACCGTGACCTCGCTTCGGCACCGAGCGATACGATTGAGGGAACACCCGCGGAGAAGCCATCGGGCGATCCAGGGGCGCGGGCTGGTAATGATGCGGGTGAGTAAATGATTGGACTAGTGCTGGTGACACACGGCCGGTTGGCTGCCGAGTTCATCACCGCCATGGAACATGTCGTCGGGCCCCAGCAGGCCATCGAAGGCATTTGCATTGACGCCGACGACGATATGGAAATGCGACGCAAGGACATTGCCGACGCAATCCAGCGCTGCGACCAGGGCAAGGGCGTCATCATCCTGACCGACCTGTTCGGCGGCACCCCCTCCAACCTCGCGATCAGCCTGATGAAGAGCGAGAACGTCGAGGTCATCGCGGGCGTGAACCTGCCGATGCTGATTCGACTGGAGGGTGCGCGCAAGGCGATGAGCGTTCGCGCCGCGGTCGCTGCGGCTCGAGAGGCCGGCCGCAAATATATCTCGGTCGCATCCGAAATCCTTGGCGAGGCCGCTGCTTGAACGCCGTCAGCCGGACGATTGAGATCACCAACAAGCGCGGGCTTCACGCCCGTGCCAGTGCAAAGTTCGTCAACGTCGCTTCAGGCCTCACCGCCAGGATCGAGGTGGAAAAGGACGGCAACCGCGTCGTGGGCACGTCGATCATGGGCCTGATGATGCTGGGCGCGGCGATGGGCGACAGCATCACCATCTACTGCGAAGGCGACGGCTGCGACCAGGCGATGACCGAACTCGCGGCGCTGGTTGAAGGCAGGTTTGGCGAGGAGTGATGAGCGCAAGCAAGTCCGGGGGACTTGCCGAGCACGTCACCGCCAAGCATGACGCGGCGATGCCTCGCCAGATAACCTCCTTCTCCAACGAAACGGTGAAGCGCCTGCGCGCGCTGCGCGACAAGAAGGCGCGGCGGAGCGAAGGCCTGTTCCTGGCCGAGGGCTTGCGGATCCTGGCCGAGGCCCGCGACAGCGGCCACCTTCCCCAGATCATCGCCTACTCGCCTGCCGGCGGGATCCACCCGCTGGCGGCGGAGATCATCGCCGTAGCCGAGGCGCAGGGCGCAGATGTCATCGAGACCACGCCCGACATCCTCTCGAAAATGTCCGGCAAGGACAATCCGCAGGCGATCCTCGGCGCATACCACCAGCCCGACACCTCGCTTGCCGCAATCGATCGCGGTGCGTCGCCATTATGGATCGTCGCCCAGGCGCTGCGCGATCCAGGCAACATCGGCACGATCCTGAGGACCGGCGATGCGACCGCGGCCGGCGGCCTGATCCTGATCGACGACTGCGCCGACCCCTATTCGGTGGAAGCGGTACGAGCCTCGATGGGCGCCATCTTCACGCAACAGGTCGCAACCGCGCGGTGGGACGAATTCGTCCCCTGGCTGCGGTCCGGACCGGGGCAGCTGGTCGGCGCCAGCCTCAAGACCGACACGGATTATCTCGACGCGGTCTACAAGCAGCCCTGCTTCGTGCTGATCGGCAACGAAAGCCAGGGACTGCCGGAATCCTATGAGGCCGAATGCGATTTGCTCGTCAAAATGCCGATGCTGGGACGGGCGGACAGCCTCAACGCCGCGGTGGCGGCGGCGGTGATGGCCTTTCAGCTTAGAGCAAGCTGGCGGAACCCATAAGCTGGGCGGGAGGTTTGTTGCGTCATGAAAACAATCGCCACGGTTCCGATCCTCGCGCTCGCGCTCACGGCCTGCCAGCCTTATGGCTATGGCACGGGCACTCCGCCGCCATATCCGCAGGATCCGCAAGGATATCCGCAACAGGGCTACCCGCCCTATCCGGACCAGGGCTATCCGCAGCCATACCCGCCCCAGGGCCAGGGATATCCATCCGGTCCGCCGATGCCGCCGGGCGGCCCGGTCTATCCGGGTCCCGGCCAGCCGACCTATCCGCAGCCCAGCTATCCTCAGCCCGGCTACCCTCAGCCCGGCTATCCTTCGGCACAGGGCAATTACCGGGCGATCGGCACCGAGCCCTTCTGGGACCTGGAGATCGGCCGGGACCTGGTGTTCACCGACCGGGGCAACAATATGCAGGTGGTCCAGCGCGCGCCGGCGCCGATCAACGGCACCGCCGGACCGATCTATCGCACCCCACGCCTGGAAGTGAACATCATCCGCCAGCAGTGCAGCGACGGGATGAGCGACCGCATGTATCCCGACACGGTCCAGGTCTATGTCGACGGCCGGCTCTATCGCGGCTGCGGTGCGCCGAGCAGTTTCTACAGCCAGGTCGGGGAAAGCGGCTACCCCAACGCTCCGGCCGGCCCCGGCGGGCCGATCCCCAACCTCAGCAGCACCAACTGGCGCATCCTGTCGATCAACGGGACGCCGGTCCCAGCCAGCAATTTCTACCTGAACTTCATGCCCGACCGGGTCAGCGCCAAGTTCGGCTGCAACTCGATGGGCGCCGGCTATACGCAGAGTGGCAATTTGCTGACCGTCGGCGCGATCATGTCGACCAGGATGGCCTGTCCCGACATGAACTTCGAGAACCAGGGTGCGACGATCCTGATGTCGCCCTTGACGATCAGCGGCCTGGGCGAGCGGATCAGCCTGTCCAATGCCCGTGGGACGATCGAGCTGGTCCAGGCGCGCTAAACGTCACTAAAGTCTCAAGGTGAGGCGCCTTTTCGGCCCTCCAGTGTGACGTTATCTGCTGGCAGGAAGCCTTGATATTCAACGGTTCAAAGAGCCGCCGCCAGCCAAGCAAATCAATTCCTACATTGCCAGCGAAATCAGGCCGCCGCGTCGTCCTCATTGGCTGAGGGCTTCGGCCCGGCGAGCTTGGTCAGCGGGCGCGGCGAAGTCTCGACCATCGGCGGCTCCGGCAACTCCTTGGCGCTGCCCGCGCCGAGCGCCTCGAACCGGCGGGCCTGGGTGAAGACCTGGCTTTCGAAGCTGCCGACCATCTGGTTGTAGGCTGCGTTGGCGGTGGAGAGGTTCTTGCCGACCCGCTCCATATGTTGCGCCATGGTCGCAAGCCGCGAATGCAGCTCCTTGCCGAGGCTGGCGATTTCGTCCGCCGCCTCGTTCAATTTCTCCTGCCGCCAGACGCTGGCGACGGTGCGCGCAATGGCGACCAGGTTGGTCGGAGTCGCCAGCAAGACCTTGCGTTCGAACGCCCATTCCCACAGCCCGTCGTCCTGCTCCAGCGCGGCGGTCAGGAAATGCTCGCCGGGAATATACATGACGACATAGTCGGCCGAATCGTCGAACTGGCTCCAATAGGCCTTCGATCCAAGCTGCTGCGCATGGTTGCGCATCGAGGCGACATGGGCGCGGAGGTGCCCGCTCCGCCTTTCGTCATCGACCTCTTCCGACGCGTCGAGATAGGCGTTGAGCGAGCATTTGGCGTCGATCACCAGTTTCCGCCCGCCGGGCAGGTTGACGATCACGTCAGGGCGCAGCCGCCCGTCATCGGTATCGACCGATACCTCAGTCGAGAAATCGGCATGGGCGCTGAGGCCCGCCTGCTCGAGCACGTTCCTGAGGCTATGCTCGCCCCAGCGGCCCCGCGCCTTGGGCGAGGAGCGCAGCGCATTGACCAGGTTGCGGGTCTCGTCACGCACCTGTCCCTGCCCTGCGCGGACGAGCTCGACCGCCTCGCGCAGCCCGGCGTAATGGTCGACCCGCTCCTTTTCGACACGCTGCAGCCCTTCCTCGTAGCGCTTCAGGGTCGCTTCGACCGGCTGCAGCAAGTTCTGGAGCTTGGCTTGCGTGGCCTTGTCGGCCTCGGTGAAGCGCTCGCCGGCCTTGGCCAGGAAATCCTTGTGCGCCTTTTCAAGCAGCTGGTCGCCGATCTCGCGGAACTGGGTGACCAGCGCATCGCGGTTGGCGGCGAGATCCTTCATCCGCTGGTCGAAATGCTCAGCCTCGGCGCGAAGCCTCGCCAGCTCGGCACTCAGTGGGCCGATCTGGTCGCGGGCCTCGTCGCGCTCCTTCACGACGCCGTCGAGCTGCAATCGAAGGGATTCGGCGGTGGCCCTGCCCTGCTCCCCGCCGCGCGAACCCATGAGCCAGCCGATCAGCGT
>DASTOV010000062.1:0-13239 GCA_035720125.1 Sphingomicrobium sp.
TGGCGTGAAGCGCAGCAATGAGCGGCTTGGACAGGCCAAGGTCGATGAATTTGGTCAAGAATGTTTCCAATTTTGCAAAGCGAGCGGCCGCGCCTTCTTGGGGCACGGTCCGGTCGGGGTTGTTGAAGCACCCCGCGTGAAAAGGAGAGCATGAAAGCTGGGTCGAGACGCGGGCCGGGACCTCCTGGGAGACCGATCACGCCGCTTGCAAGGCGTCTCGTGTTGCAGTGCAATATAGAGGCAATTCGTTAAAAGTCCACCCTAGGCCGCCGAAATCGTTCCCGCCTCGACATGAAAGCGGCTGGCCGAGCTGGCGATCGCGTCGAACAGCGCGGCCTCGGTCGCGGTCATCCACACCTGCCCGCGGCCTTCCAACCGGGCGAACAGCGCGGCGCGGCGGCCGGGATCGAGGTGCGCGGCGACTTCGTCCAGCAGCAGGACCGGCGGCGCCCCACGTTGCTCGGCGACGAGCTCTGCGTGGGCCAGCACAAGGCCCAGCAGCATGGCCTTCTGTTCGCCCGTCGACCCGCGCGACGCCGGCTGGTCCTTCGCGACATGGGTGACGGCCAAGTCCTGGCGGTGCGGGCCTTCGATGGTGCGGCCGGCCGCTGCGTCGCGCGAGCGATTGGCCTGCAGCCCGCTCCGGCCGTCCCAGCCTTCGAGGGCCAATGACGCGCGGGGAAAATCGTCATCCGGCAGGGCGGCCAGCCTTTCCGTCAGCGCCGCAACCGTTCGCTGCCGCGCCCTTCCCAAAGCTGTGCCATGGTCGGCCATTTGCGCTTCCAGCGCTGCCAGCCAATCGCTGTCGGGCGTCGGATCGGCCAGCAATTTGTTGCGCGATCGCATGGCCGCTTCATAGCGCGCGGCGTGATGCGCATGGCCAGGTTCGAGCGCCAGCGTCAGCCGATCAAGGAAGCGCCGCCGCCCGCCCGCGCTCTCGGTGAACAGCCGGTCCATCGCCGGGGTCAGCCACAGCACCGCCAGCCATTCGCCCAATGAATTGACCGCCGCCGCAGCGCCATTGATCCGCACCTGCCGCCGATCCGGCGCTGCATCGGTGGCCCCGGTGCCGATATCGGTCTGATCGTCCAGCCGCCCCGCTACCGCGAACCCGCCCGGCCCATCGCTCCGCGCCATTTCGGCGATCGCCACCTGCCTCAGGCCGCGCCCGGGCGTCAGCAGCGACACGGCCTCCAGCACATTGGTCTTGCCGGCGCCGTTCGGGCCACTCAACAGCACGAAGCCGTCGCCTGCTTCGATCCGCGCGTCGCGGTGATTGCGGAAATCGGTCAGGGACAGGCGCGCGACGGTCGTCATCAAACGCCCGGCTTAGGGGGGTCGCGCGACAGCGTCCAGAATTGCCGCTGGCGAGCCGCTAATCGGCCAGCCCGTAACGGTCATAAACCTTGCGCGACGCGGCCTCGATGGCAGCATCCAACCCGGAGTCGGGCTCATTGGCAATTTCGGTCTCGATTTCGGCGATCGCCGGGGCCGCTTCCTGGAGCTTGCGGGCCACGGGCCGAAGTCCGAACAACAGCACGGATTTCATGTCTGCCGCCGTCATGCCCTTCCACATGCCCGAAGTAGCGCCGTCATTGATTGCCTCGATGTCGGCCGCCGAAACCTTGGCGTCTTCATTCTCGGCCACCTTTCCAACCAGACCCGAGATGTCGAGATTGGCGAATTTGGCTTCGATAATCCTGGCGCCAGCAGGCGATTTGTAGAAATCGGTCAGCTCGGCAATCTCGTCTGGCGTGAAACGGGCCGAAAAGAAGCGAGCATAGCGACGATGGATCGATGGCATGTCGGACCGCAAATCTTCGACCAGCGCGTCGCGCGTTGCCCCCCGCAGCTCGGCGAGAAAGCCCGGGTGCTCCCGTTCCAGCTCCTCGACCTCGCCATTCCCCGCAAGGCCCTGGTCGAATGCCTGGTCGAAGCCGCGCCTGGCAAGCTCCACCATCGGTTCTTCGGGGTTCAACAGGCGGGCGAGCTCCAGGGCGTCGCCGCGGACGGCTTGATCATTTGCCGAAGGGTCCGATTGGGGGAGAGCTCCGGATTGTGTGACGCTGCGCGGATCTCCATCCCGCTGCGCAGGATTGGCCAGCGCAGGATAAGGCGAGGTGACGCACATCAGGGCAAACGCACAAGCCACCCTCAGCATGGAGCACCCCCAAATCCTGCCGAGCCTGCCACCAAGGCCGCGGCGGCCCGTCACACCCGCATCGGCATCAGCACATAGAGCGCCTGCGCCTTGTCATTCTCCCTGAGCAGGGTCGGCGCGGCGGCGTCCGCTAGGTGCACTTCGACCGTTTCGCCCTCGATCTCGTGCAAAATGTCCATCAGGTAGCGCGCGTTGAAGCCGATCTCGAGCCCGTCTGCGCCATAATCGGCGGGCAGCTCCTCGGTCGCCGTGCCACTTTCGGGCGAAGTGACCGACAACGTCACCTTGTCGCGGTCGACATGGATCTTCACGGCCCGGGTCTTTTCGCTGGCGATGGTGGCTACGCGGTCGACGCCCTCCATGAAGCTCTTGGGATCGAGCTTCAACAGCTTGTCGTTGGCGGTCGGGATGACCCGGTTATAATCCGGAAAGGTTCCGTCGATCAGCTTGCTGGTCAGCACCGCATTGCCCAGGCCGAAGCGGATCTTGGTCGGCGACAGCGAAATTTCGACCGTCCCTTCGACCTCTTCCAGCAGCTTCCTCAGTTCGCCGACACATTTCTTCGGAATGATGATGTCGGGCATGCCGTCGGCGCCCTCGGGCTTGTCGACGGTGACGCGGGCGAGGCGGTGGCCGTCGGTCGCCGCGGCCTTCAGCTTGTCGTCGGCGACGTGAAGGAAAATGCCCATGAGATAGTAGCGCGTCTCTTCGCTCGAAATGGCGAAGCGCGTCTTGTCGATGATCTGCCGCAGCGTCTGGGCAGGCAGCTCGAAACGGGTCGGCAGCTCGCCCTCGGCGATGACCGGGAAGTCGTCGCGCGGCAACGTGGCGAGGTTGAAGCGCGAGCGGCCCGCGACGACCTGCATCTTCCCTTCGGCGGCGGAAAGCTCGACCTGGCTGCCCTCGGGAAGCTTGCGGACGATGTCGAAGAAGGTGTGGGCTGAAACCGTCGTCGCTCCTGCCTGGCCAACCTGGGCCGGAACGCTTTCGTCGACCTGAAGGTCGAGGTCCGTCGCCATCAGGCGAAGCGACCCGTCGTCCTTCGCCTCGATCAGAACGTTGCTGAGGATCGGGATGGTGTTGCGCCGCTCGACCACGGACTGGACATGGCCCAGGCTCTTGAGGAGGGTCGCCCGTTCGATCGTCGCCTTCATTTTCGCCCCTTCGCGCGGGACCGCCGGGCGGCGGTCCTTTGATCCTGCGAGCGCGACATCCGCCGGACGCCACTGGCTCTCATGATCGTTATAGCGAGGCGTTGGCGGCGCGGAAGGGGTTTTAGGCGACCCCGGATTTCATCAGGCCTTGGGCGGCATCATCACCGCATCGATGTGGTGGACGACGCCATTGGATCGGGTCTCGTCCGGCCCGGCGAGCGTCGCCTTGGTGCCCGCCGAGTCCGACAGCACGATCCTGTCGCCTTCACGGGCGAAGGTCAGGGTCTTGCCGCCCATCGTCGCCAGCACGGCCTTCTTGTCCTCAGCATCGTCGATCGCCTTGCCGATGTCGGCCGCAAGGACCGTACCGGGCAGAATGTGATAGGTCAGCAGCTGGCTGAGCTCGGCCCGGGACTCCGGTTTCATCATTTGCTCGATGGTGCCTGCCGGCATCTTTTCGAATGCGGCGTCGTCGGGGACCAGCACGGTATATGGGCCGGGGCCCGCCAACGTGGCGTCGATCCCGGCGGCCTTTGCTGCCGCCAGGAAGCGGCTGTCCTGGCTGAGGCCGGCGGCGATCGTCTTGCCGTTGGCCTCCTTGACCGCTTCGTCGGCACTGACGGCCTTGCTGCCCTGCGCCTCCTTGTTGCAGGCCGATAGCCCGGCCAGCGCCGCCATCAGGGCAAGCGGCAGCAATTTGCGTTTCATGATGATGGCTCCTCGTGAATTTCCATGGTCGATGCGCGCCGGTCAGACGATCACATAGGCGACATTGTTGACCATCCGGGTCCTGGGATCGACCGCATAGATGTAGCCATTGTCATAGCGATACCAGGCGTCCGGCGTGTCATAATATGTCGTGCGGTAGGCCAACGGCACATTGTAGGCCGAATAGCCGGTCGGCAGGGGCTGGCCCACGGTCAGCCCTCCGGTGAGCAGCGCCGCGACCGCCGTGATCAGCGCCGTTTCGCGATCGACGCGATAGATGGCCCCGGGCGCATAGCGGTAATAATAATCGTCATCGTCGGCGAAATAGCCGCGGTACTGGTACGGCAAATTGTAATAGCCGTAGCTGGCCGGCAGCAGCTGGCCTACGCCATAGCCATAATCATAGGTCGGGATGACGTCCTCGACCATGCCGGTCAGGCAGTCCGTCTCATACACATAGCCGAAGCCGTAGCGGTAACAGTCGTACGGCGAGTTAGGATAGAATGCGTTGTAATAGGGCGGGACGTAGCTGTTGGCATAATAGGCCGGCTGCAACGGCTGGCCGATCAGCGCTGCTCCGAACAGCGGGATCATCGCCGCGACCAGCGCGTCGCCACGGTCTACCCGGTAAAGATAGCCGCCGCCCCAGCGATAATAATAATCGTCATCGTCCCAATAGAGGCTGCGGAAGCCCAGCGGCAGTGGCGCGAGCGGCGCGATCCCTGCAACGGTGGTGATTGGCACGCCAATCAGCTTCCTTGCCTGACCCGGAGGCAGGCAGCCCTTGCTGGCCAGGCCCGGCGGGCAGCCGCCGACGCCGTAACCCAGGCGACGGATGAAGATATCGTCCCGGTCGATGTCACGGACGCGCATTACGCCGCGGTCGAAATCGCGCACGCGGATCACGTCGCGGTTGCGATCGAAATCGCGGACCCGGATGACATCGCCGTCGCGGTCGACCACCGCGACGCGGTTGGCGTCCCGGCCCCGGGCCTGGTCGCGAGCATCGATGCGCGCCGCTGTACGCCCGCGGGTCCGGTTGTCCTGGACTTCAAACCTGCGCGATGCGCGGTCCGCCTGCTGGACTCGGCCCCGGTCGGGCCTTGCTCTCTCGGCATCGCGGCTGCCGCGCTGCTGGACCTGCGCCCGCTCAGCCCTCCGGCCGCGATCCTGGGTCGCGGCATAACGCCTGGCCTCGCTGCCACGGCGGTCGGCGCGGGCAGCTTGCTGACGGCTCCCGCTGGCACGCTCGGTCCTCGCCGAGTGCTGGCGATCCTGGCCACTGCGGCTGGCCTGCTGTGCGCGCTGGCGGTCGCCACCACTACGCTTGGCCTTGGCCTGCGATTTGCCTCCGCGTTCAACCTTGGCGGCCTGGCCCCTATCATTGTCCCCGCCGCCGCGCTGTGCTGTCACCGGCGCGGCAATGGCCAGAGCGGCCGCTCCGGCGGCAAGCATCCACTTCATCATGGAGTGACTCCTCTCGGCGCCAAAACGGCTCAAGAAGGAGGGCGTTCCCGCGTTTAGCTGGCGTTCATCTTGGCGGCGGCGGCCTCAAGCGTGAGCATCCTCGACCCAATCCTGCGCCAGGCGTCGAACCGCGAGCATCATCAGCAGCGCGGCAACCAGGTAGAAGCCAACGACGCTGACGGCGGCGTAACGAAGCGCCTCGGTACCGTATCGTTCCTTGAACAGCTCGGACAGCGCGCCAATCAACGTCGGCCCGACGCCAAGCCCGATGAAATTGTTGATCAACAGGAAGCTGGCCGATGCCGTTGAGCGCATCGGTTGTGGAACGAGATGCTGCACAGCGGTCGTCACCGGCCCAAGCCAAAGGATGTTGAGCGCGTTGGGGATCAGCAGCAGGGGCCATGCCAGCCAGGGATCGGGCGACATCAGGCCGATGGCGAAGGTTGGTGCCGTGATCAGCCAGGCGATGGCCGGAAGTCGGCCGTACCAGCGTCGGTCGCTTTGCCCCAGCCGGTCGGCCAGCCACCCGCCCATGAACACGCCAGTGGTTCCGCCGATCAGGAAGATAGAGGCGAGATATTGGCCGCGATCGATCAGTCCGAAGCCGAAGCTGCGCTCGAGGACCGAGGGCACCCATAGCGCGAGGCCATATCCCGCAAGCGAACTGCATGATGCAGCGGTCGCCATCAGCCAGAAGGTCGGCTTCCGGGCGATAATCGGAAAGGCACGGCCCAGCGGAACTTGTTCCCCGGCAGCCGGCTTGGCCCGCGGCAGGTCGCGAACGAAGATCAGCATGACGGGCGCAAGGATAAGGCCGGCGATGCCCATGACGATGAAAGCGGCCCGCCAATTCACCCAGGCGGCCAGATAGGCGCCGATCAATGTTCCTCCGGCCAGCCCCAGCGGGATCCCCAGCGAGAATATGGCCAGCGCGCGCGCCCTTCGCTGGGGTGGGAAATAGTCGGCAATCAGTGCATAGGCAGGCGCCACGCCGCCTGCTTCCCCGACCCCCACGCCAAGCCGGAAGAAGAATAGCTGGCCGAAGGTTGCCGCCGTCCCGCACAGTGCGGTAAAGGCGCTCCATACGGCGACCGCCCCGGCGATGACGCGGCTCCGGCTGGTTCGGTCCGCCAGCATGGCGAGCGGGACGCCCAGGAACGAATAAAGAATGGCGAAGGCGATGCCGCCGATCGCTCCAAATTCCGCGTCAGTCAGCTTCAGGTCGGCAATGATCGGCCCGGCAAGGATGCCGAGAATCTGCCGGTCGAGGAAGTTGAAGATGTAGGCAAGAAGGAGGAGCGCCAACACCGAATTGGCCCGCGACGACGGGGCACTCCCCTGCTCCTGACCCATGCCCTCATCCTCTCGATTTATTGTCTAAGGCACCGTTCGCAGGAACTGCTCGATGGCGTCAACCGCTTCCGGCTCGGTCAGCATGGGGGCATGGCCGACATTAGCGATGTCGGCGCGCCGCATGCGCGGTGCCAGGCTTTGCATGCGGCCGGCAATCTCAGCGCTGATCACATCCGACAACGCGCCGCGCAACAGCAATGTCGGGCGTTTCCTGGCCAGTCGGCGGAATAGCAGTCCGGCGATCCACAGGGACAGTTTCGACGGAGGCTTGCGGAGTGGCACGGTGATCGCCGGGTCATAGTCGAGTTCCGGCCCGTGGGGACCCTGGCGAAACGTGCGATGCGCAAAGCGATGCCAGTCCTCGTCGCCCAGGCCGGGAAGGGCGATGGCGTTGATGCTGCGGACATAGGCAGCGGCATCGTTCCAATCACGGATGTCGACGGGCTTGCCGACGTAGCTCAGGATCCGGGCAATGCCTTCCGGCGCGATCGCCGGCCCGACGTCGTTGAGGATGGCAGCCGCAACGGTCTTCGGGCGCAGCGCCATCAGGGTCATGGTGATGATCCCGCCCATTGATGTGCCGAGAAATACGGCGCGCTTGATGTTGAGGGCTTCCATCATCTCGACCACGTCGCGCGCATAGATCGGAGGTCGGTAGTTCTTGGGGTCGGGATCGCGGTCCGATTGCCCTCGCCCCCGGACATCGGGGGCGATCACCCGTCGTCCCCAGCCGGCGATGATGGGGGCTATATCCTCGAAGTCCCTGGAGTTGCGGGTCAGCCCGTGAAGACAGATGACCGGAAGCCCCACCTCTCCGCCCGCAGGGAGATACTCGCGAGCGAAGAGGCTGAGGCCGTCTCGCGACCTCCACCGCCGTTCCTTGATTTGCGACACGTCGGCTGGCTTCCGGTCTGCGCCCCCGCGCCTAGAACTTCGCGCCCAGCGACAGGAAGATTTGCCGCGGATTGCCATAGAAGGCGCTCAAAATTCCTTCCCTGCCGAGTGTCGGGGTGAAGGCGGGCTGTCCGGCACCATTGATATACTCGCCGGTGTAGGGGTTCTGCAGCAGGAAGACATAACCCGACGTGATATATTTGGTGTCGGTCAGGTTCTTGCCATGCAGCCCGATCGACCAGCGGTCGCCGGCCGACCGCCAGACGATGCTGGCGTCGAGCAGGGCGAAGCCGTCCTCGTCAATGCCCGGCGCGGCAATCTCGAATTGCTGCGAACTGCTCCGGTATGACAGCGTGGAGTTGACGTTCAGTCGCCCGCTGGCGAGCGGCGTGTCGTAATTGAGCCCCCCGCTCAGCGTCCACTTGGGCGTATTCTGCACCTCGCGGAAATCGGCCATGTCGATTTCGACCGAAGTCGGCAGCAGCGTCACCGGATCTATAAGCAGGGCGCCATTTTCGTCGCGGTTCACGACGGTGATGAACTCGCGATACTCGGCATCGAGAAAGCCAAGCGTGCCGTTGAAGTTAAGCCGATCTCCTGATGTCGCCAAATCTTCGGCAATGGCCCAATTGGCTTCGACCTCCACGCCTTGGAAGCGCGCCTTGCCGGCGTTGGTGGTGATGCCGACGAACGTCGGAACGCCGCCGGCCGTGACGCCGCCGGCCGAACCCGGGACCTGGACGTCCTTGTAGTTGGCACGGAAGATGGCGACCGCCATCCGTAGCCGCTTGTCGAACAATGCGCCTTTCCAGCCCAATTCGTAGCTGGTGACCGTTTCCGGATCGAACGCCATGAAATCGAAAATCTCCTCCGCCGTCGGCGGAACGGCCGGGGTGGCTGGATTTCGTGGCGTAGCGGTGGTCAGGCCGCGCGGATCGAAGCCGCCGCCCTTGAAGCCCTGTGCATAGCTCAGGTAGATGTTGTGATCGTCGTTCGGCTTGAAGCTGATCGACGCGCGCGGCGTGAAATCCGTGTCCTTGCGCTTGCCGTCAAAATTGGAGGTCGGCGCTCCCAGCTGTGTGCCGACGCCGAAGCCGGCGTCGCCGCCAAGCCCGGCCTGGCCGCCCAGGATATAGTTTGCGCGGAAGACCTTCGCATGGCGCTTGTCACTGGTGTAGCGGCCGCCGAGCGAGACGCTCCACTGGTCGCTGATGTCATAGGTGAAATCGCCGAAGATCGCCCAGGTCTTGGTATCGACATCGCCTTGGGTCACCGCCGTCAGGCCGGGCAGGGCCAGAACCGTGCCGGTCGTGTACAAGCGGACGTCGAAGATGTTGGCTGCGTTGGCGTCGAGATAATAGGCGCCGACGACGCCGGCCAGCGGCCCGCGGTCAATCTCCAGCTGGACCTCCTGGCTCCACTGATCGTCATGATATTTGGCCGGCACGTCGACGTCGATCGCCGGCAGTGCATCGAAATCGATCGGCGTGTTGCTCTTGCTTTCGCGATAGGAGGTGATGGACCTTAGCGTATAGCCTTCGGCCAGGTCGACCGTGATATGTCCAGCGACGCCGCCGCCCTGGACCTTTTGCTTGGGATCGGCAAGCGCCCCTCTGGTGTCGAACTCATCGTCGAGCACCGGGGCGCCGCTCAGCAGGCCCGGAATCAGCCGATGGCCACCACGCGCCTCGCTATTGTCCCAGGTGTAGTCGCCCGAAAAACGGATCTCCAGCCCCTCGGTCGGTTCCATTTCAATCGAACCCCGGACTGCCCAGATGTCCTTGTTGTAGTTCTCATCGCCGGTGGTGAGGTTCTCGCCGAAGCCTTCGCGCGACAGGCGAGCGATCGATGCGCCGACGCGGAAGCCTTCCGTCAGGGCGCCGCCCGCCGTCACGATCAGGTCCGCCTGGCCGTCGGTGCCGACATTGGCGCGGACCCGAACTTCCGGTTCGTCGGGCAGTCGGCGCGTGACATATTTGACCGCGCCGCCGATCGTGTTGCGGCCATAGAGCGTGCCTTGCGGGCCGCGCAGGATTTCGATCCGCTCGACGTCGTAGATGTCCAGCAGCGCGCCTTGCGGGCGGTTCAGATAGACGTCGTCGAGATAGATGCCGACTCCCTGCTCGAACCCGGCGACCGGGTCCTGCTGGCCGACGCCGCGAATGAAGGCGGTCAGCGTGCTGTTGGTGCCGCGCGACGTCTCCAGCGTCACGTTCGGCGTCGTGTCGCCGACATCGGTGATGTCGAGCGCGCCTTCGCGCTCGAGTTGGGCGCCCGAATAGGCGGTCACTGCAATCGGGACGTCCTGCAGCGCTTCAGCGCGCCGTCGGGCCGTGACGACGATTTCACCCGATTCCTGGGTGGCTTCGCCGGCCTCTTCGCTGGCTTCGGCGGCGGCCTGTTCCGGCTCCTGGGCGATCGCCTGCGCAGGCAGCGCGATGATTGCGGCGACCCCCGCGAACATCAGCGCGCGCGTCGCAATGACGGTCCGATGAGACATCTGATTAACTCCCCTCTGATCCCATAAAGGGCCTTGCCGGGCATTCCCGGTCGACGGCCTCTAGCGCACTTCATAATGAAAGTTGAACCGCCTTTCAACTTATGAAATAGACGGACTGATTGGGGGGAGGCAGTGGACAAGCCCGGGCAGGTAGCGGTAGCTCAGGTAGCCGTGAGGCGATCAACTTCAGCGGCCAGCAAGGGCAAGGCACCGCGCACGGCGCGCGGGGAACGCACGCTCCGCAAGATCCTCGATGCCGCGCTGCTGGAATTCGGGCAGCGCGGATTCCACGACAGCTCGATCGTCGGCATCACCAGCCGCGCCAAGGTCGCGCTGGGCACCTTCTATACCTACTTCGACAGCAAGGAGGCCGTTTTCGCCGCGCTCGTGCGCGACATGTCGCGTCAGGTCCGCGACTATGTCGCCCCCGCGATCGAGGATTCGGTTGACGAGATCGATCGCGAGCGCCGGGCCCTGACCGCCTATTTGCGGTTCGTCTTCGACCACAAGGAAGTCTATCGGATCATCGACGAGGCGGAATTCGTCGATCCGGCCGGCTTTCGCACCCATTATGAAACGGCCGCCGCCCGCATCGCCGCTCGACTGGAGGAGGCGACGGCCAAGGGGCAGATGCGCAATGACGGCCCGCTCGCAACGGAGGTGCGGGCCTGGGCGATCATGGGGATGAACGTCTTCCTCGGGCTGCGCTTCGGGGTGTGGGGTCGGCAGGATCCGGAGCTCGTCGCCGCGCACGCCAACGACATGCTGTCCCGGGGCCTCAAGCCCTAGCCGAGGTCGGCGGCGAGGCGGGCGAAAGCCTCGACATCCTCTTCGTCGTGATACAGCCCGAAGCCGATGCGCAGCACATCTCCGCGGACGTCGGTGACGCAGCCCTTCTCCATCAGGTCGGCGCACCAGCGTTGCGCCCTCGCATCGCGAAAGGCGAGGAAGCGGGCGTGCGGCCCGCCGTCGATCGGATTGAGCAGCTCCGCCTCTCCAAGCGCCGTGTCGCGTACCGCATCCAGCAGCTGCGCCTGCAGGATGGCGACGCGTTTGGCCACCCTTGAGGTCGTGATTCCATTTTCTCGCAGCATGTGCTGGATCGAGTTGAACCGGTACAGCGCGGACGGATCGAAGGTTGCGCCCATGAACCGCATCGCATCAGCCGTGTAGCCGACGCTGCTGCCGGGCGGTGCGGTCAGCTCGCCAAACTCTGCATACCAGCCGGTGATCGGCGGGCGCTCTCCATATCCGGGCGGGCAATGCATGAAGCCCATGCCTTCACCCGCCATCGCATATTTATACCCGCCCCCAAGGAAGAAGATCGATGAGGCAACGCTGGTGTCGATCGGCGATTCGATGGCCATGAAGGCGTGATAGCCGTCGATCACCACCCATGGGCCTGCGGGGCGTGCCAGCTCCGCCAGCTCCGTGAGATGGTCGAACATGCGACCGCTGTTGAACAGCACCTGGCTCACCAGGATGAGGTCGTGATTCCCGGCTCGCGCTTCGGCCAGGAAGCGTCCGGAAAAATCGTCGAACGGCTCGGCAGCCACTTTCGCAAGCTCGATGTCGCCGCCCTCTGCCCAGCGCGCCATCTGGCGCCGCGCCGAATGGAATTCCCCGTCGCTCATCAATATGCGCGGCGCGCCTGCCGACGTCCTGGGACAGGCGGCCATCAGGCGGATCAGGAAATCATGGGTGTTCGACGCAAACAGGACCGCCGACGCATCTCCGCTGCCCAGCTCGGTCGCGACATTCGCCTGTGCCTCGGGCCAGACCTCGCCCATGACCTTGTCCCACTTGGTGTCGGCCAGGGCCGCCGCGTCCTCCCAGCATCGGACCTGCCCTTCGAAGGAGGCATCGGGCCACAGGTGATGGCTATGCGCGGCAAAGTGCAGGCGTCCCGGCGCGGCTCCCAGGCTCTTGGTGAACAGCGGCTTGAAGCTCAAAGTTCGGTCCTTAGGGACCACAGCTCGGGGAACGCGCGCTTGGACAGGGTGCTGGCCAGATAGGCCGCGCCTTCGGATCCGCCTGTGCCTTTCTTCATGCCGATGATGCGCTCGACGGTCAGCATATGCTTGTGCCGCCACGCAGCCAGCGCATCGTCGAGGTCGACCAGCTTCTCGGCCAGCTGATAGAGGCCGAAATATTCCTCGGGCCGGCGATAGACTTGGAGCCAGCCGGCCTTCAATGCGCCTTCGCCTTCGACGGCAATGCCGGCGCGCGAAAGTGCCGCATTGGCCTCGTCCCACAGCGACGGTTCGGCCAGGGCCTTCTCGAGCAGCGCATGGCCTTTGCTGCCGCCCTCGTAGAAATCAAGGAACCTGGGATCCTTGATACCCAGCCGATATTCAAGTTCGCGAAACTGGGCCGACTGGAATCCGGACGATGTGCCCAGCACGCCGCGAAAGGCGCTGTAGTCGACCGGGGTCAAGGTCGCCAGCACGTCCCAGGAAAGGGTCATCACGGTCCATATCCGGCTGACCCGGGACAGGGCCTTATAGGCTTCGGCGAACTTGTCCCCGCGCACCAGCCGGCAGGCAAAACCCACCTCGTGCAGCATCTGCTTCAGCCAAAGTTCCTTGGCCTGGTGGATGATGACGAACAGCATTTCGTCATGCAGCTCCGACAGGGGTTGCTGTGCTGACAGCAGGGTGTCGAGCTTCAGATAATCGGCATAGGTCATGCCGGCTGGCGTCGCGGTCATGCGCTTGGGCTTAGGCATGCGACAAGGCGCCGGCAAGCGCTGTCGATTTCGATTCGGCTGCTACTGCTGCTGGCTGCCTGGAAGGCCTGGCTGCGAAATGGTGCCGATGTTGCCGAACAGCTCTTCGAAGAAGCTGCGCTTGCGGCCGAGCGTCGGGGTCTTGTCGCCCGATGGGTCGACCTGGGCAATGGTTTCCTTGCCGCTCTTTTCGACCGAGGCGACATTCCCCGCCTGGTCGAACTTCACCCGCAACACCGTCTGTTCGGTGACCTTGGGATCGCGAAAGGCCAGC
>DASTOV010000063.1:0-2212 GCA_035720125.1 Sphingomicrobium sp.
TGTTCGGCCAAGCCGGACTGCTGGCCTATGGATCGTTGGCCTGGCTGGGCTTCCACCTGTTCATCCTCTTCCACGAAGAGCCGACGTTGAGGCGGCACTATGGGGCCGAATATGATCGCTTTGCCCGTGCCGTGCCGCGATGGTTGCCGCGCCTGCGGCCATGGAAGTGCAGTTCCTAGGCTGGCGAATCCTGGCTGCTTCGCCTAGGTGACAACCATGCGCATCGCCCTTGCCGCCGATCACGCCGGATATGTCCTGAAGGACGAGCTTGTTGCCTGGCTCAAGGAGGCTGGTCACGAGGTCAGCGACCTTGGCACCAATGGTCCCCAAAGCGTGGATTATCCCGAGTTCGGGGCCCGCCTGGCGGATGCGGTGGCAGGCGGACAGGCCGATCGCGGGATCGTCGTCTGCGGGTCGGGCATCGGCATTTCGATCGCGGTCAACCGCAACCCGGCCTGCCGCTGCGCCCGCGTCGACGACCCGCTGTCGGCGGCGCTTGCCCGCGAACATAATGACGCCAATGTGCTGGCCCTTGGGGCCCGCCTGACCGGCCCTGACATGGCCAAGGCCTGCGTGCAGGCCTTCCTTGGCACCGAATTTGCCGGCGGGCGACACCAACGCCGCGTCGACCAACTCTCCAAACTTTTGCAGGAAAGCGACTAATGGCCACCGCGCCCGAATTGACCCATGTCCAGCCGCTGGGCTTCTTCACACGGTGCCTTGCCGACGCCGACCCGGCGGTGGCCGATGCCATCAAGGCCGAACTTCGCCGCGAACAGGACCAGATCGAGCTGATCGCGTCGGAGAATATCGTCAGCCGCGCAGTGCTGGAGGCGCAGGGTTCGGTGCTGACCAACAAATATGCGGAAGGCTATCCGGGTCGCCGCTATTATCAGGGTTGCGGGCCGTCGGACTCCGTCGAGAACCTCGCCATCGAGCGGGCGAAGAAGCTGTTCAATTGCGGCTTTGCCAACGTCCAGCCCCATAGCGGCGCGCAGGCCAATGGCGCGGTCATGATGGCGCTATTGAAGCCCGGCGACACCATCATGGGCATGAGCCTTGCCGCCGGTGGTCACCTGACCCATGGCGCTCCGCCCGCCCAGTCGGGCAAATGGTTCAACGCCGTCCAATATGGCGTGCGCGCCGACGATCACCTCGTCGATTTCGACGAGGTGGAGCGGCTGGCCAGGGAGCATCGGCCCAGGATGATCATCGCCGGCGGTTCCGCCTATCCCCGCCACTTCGATTTCGCCCGGTTTCGCGCGATCTGCGACGAGGTCGGTGCTTATTTGTTCGTCGACATGGCCCATTTCGCCGGACTGGTCGCCGCGGGCGAGCACCCCACCCCCTTTGGCCATGCGCATGTGGTCACAACGACGACCCACAAGACGCTGCGCGGCCCGCGCGGGGGCATGGTGCTGACTGATGACGAGGCGATCGCCAAGAAGATCAACTCGGCGGTTTTCCCGGGTCTCCAGGGCGGCCCGCTGATGCATGTCATTGCCGCCAAGGCGGTCGCCTTCGGCGAGGCGCTCGAGCCCGGCTTCAAGACCTACGCCAAGGCGGTGATCAAGAACGCCCAGACGCTGGCCAACCGGCTGAAGGAGCGCGGCGCCGACCTGGTCGCGGGCGGCACCGACACGCACCTCGCGCTGGTCGACCTCCGCCCGCTCGGCTTGACCGGCAGGGACGCTGACCAGAGCCTCGAACATGCCGGCATCACCTGCAACAAGAATGGCGTTCCGTTCGACCCGCTGCCACCGGTGCAGACCAGCGGCATCCGCGTCGGCTCGCCAGCCGGGACCACCCGCGGCTTCGGCGAGGAGGAATTCCGCGACATCGCCGACATGGTCGCCGACGTCCTCGACGGGCTTCAGACGAACGGCGTCGACAACAACAGTCCGGTCGAAAAGCAAGTCAATGAACGCGTCCGCGCGCTTTGCGCCCGCTTCCCGATCTACGAGGGCTGAGGGCCCAAACCTGCTACCAACGAGGCCGTGATGGTGACGAAAAAGCGTGCAGGGAGTGAGCGAGTGAAGCCAGATAGTAGGCACTATCTGGCGTTCGAGCGAGCGTGCCAGGGCGCTTTTTCGTCCCACCCGAAGGGCATGGCCCTGCCGGCGCTGCGCTTCGTCGAAGCGCTCGACCGGGGCTTCAGCCCCGCTCTTCACACTTCGCCTAGCGCAGCGTCCGGCAGGGGCCATGTCACGGC
>DASTOV010000064.1:0-15156 GCA_035720125.1 Sphingomicrobium sp.
TTAGTCGTTCGGCCTGCCGATTTACGGCGATACGATGCCCGAATGTCAATGTCCGCAATGGGTCGAGATCGGCCATGCCCTCAACAAGCCACTGGCACGAATTGGCAATCTCACGTCATCATTCCGCAAGCTCGTGGCGAAATATTCTGCCAAGCCGCCCTGGCTTGCGTCGCGCGAGCGGGAGGGAGATATGTTTCCGATCAATCCCTCCCTATAACGAAGTGCCGCGACCGAGGATTCAATGTCGGCGGCAGTGGCCGTAAGGGGGCAGCATGACTAAAGGGCCGAGCAGGGGTGCCGCCGCAATCACCGGTGTCGCGGTGACGGGAATCCTCACCATCCTATTGGCGATGTATGCCGCCAAATTGGTTGTCCAGTTCTGCCCACGGGGCGAGAACTGCGAGATAACCGCGCAGTTGCTGTTCGGCGCTGCCATGATTTTGAGTTTCGTGATCGCTGGAGCCGTGGGGCTCGTGGCCAGAGACTTGGTCGAGCGCTGGGTTCGCTAACGAGGTTTCGACCTTCTTCGGGTCAGGCGAGCCATTCCAGCAATCGGCAGGCACAGGCTTTCACAACGGATTGCCGTGGCCGCAATGGTGAAAAGCGGTCATTACTGCCGGATTAGGTCACATGGCCATGGAAGGAGTATAAGCCGCTTATCGGGCGACGCCGTATCCATAAGCATCCGCCCGACCGAGAGACATTCACCGTGCTCCCGCTTGCCCAATCTGGAGCACAATCATGTCCTCCCGAGACCAAGACTATTTCCGTGCCCGTGCGGAAGAAGAACGCCGACGTGCGTCGCAAGCCACTGTTCCCAACATCGCAAACATCCACTTGGAACTGGCGGCCAAATATGACGAACTAGTCGCTTTGTACGCGCCGCTTTCCGATAGTCGGGATGCGGATGACAGCCCATGGGAAGGTGGTCGCCTCGATGCCAAGTCGCGTGACGATTTTGACCCGGACGACCCCGCCCTTCAGGCAGAAGTTGGCGAACGATTGTCGGCAGCGGCGGCCAGGATAAGGCGCGGATTAGAGCTGTAGCGCCAGTGGCCCAAAGACCGCACTGGGTCGAAAGCCGCGATCAGTTGCGCGGGGCCTGGCGCCGATAGCTCAGCGCCTCGGCGACATGGATGCGGCCGACAGCCTCCGCCTGGGCGAGGTCGGCGATCGTCCGGGCAACGCGAAGCACGCGGTGGAAGCCACGCGCCGACAGGCGCATCGCCACCGCTGCATCGGCCAATAGCTTGCGGCCCGGACCATCGGGCGTCGCCACCGCGTCGAGCAGGTCACCGTCGGCCTCGGCGTTCGTCCGTACGCCATTGCCATTGTAGCGCTGCGTCTGGATCGCCCGCGCGGCCGCTACCCTCCTCGCCACCTCATTGCTGCCCTCGGCCGGAGGCGGCAAGGTGAGATCGGCCGCGCTGACGCCCTGGACTTCGACGTGCAGGTCGATGCGGTCGAGCAGCGGCCCGGAGACGCGCGCCTGGTAATCGGCGGCGCAGCGCGGCGCCCTCGCGCAGGCCAGCGCCGGGTCGCCAAGGTGGCCGCAGCGGCAGGGGTTCATCGCCGCCACCATCTGCACGCGCGCGGGGAAGGTGACGTGCATGTTGGCGCGGGCGACGCTGACCGTGCCGGTCTCCAGCGGCTGGCGAAGCGAATCGAGCACGGGCCGCTGGAATTCGGGCAGCTCGTCGAGAAACAGCACGCCAAGATGCGCCAGGCTGATTTCACCGGGGCGGACCTTGAGCCCGCCGCCGACGAGCGCGGGCATGGAAGCGCTGTGGTGCGGCGCACGAAACGGACGACGACGGCGCAGGCGGCCACCTTCCAGCTCGCCGGCGACACTGGCGACCATCGAGACTTCCAGCGCCTCGGCCGGTTCCAGCGGCGGCAAGATCCCGGGAAGGCAGGAGGCCAGCAGCGACTTGCCCGCGCCGGGTGGGCCGCTCATCAGCAGGTTGTGGCCTCCGGCGGCCGCAATCTCCAGTGCGCGCTTGGCAACTTCCTGGCCCTTGACCTGCCTCAGGTCAGGCCCGGCGACGAGCTGTTCCGCCTCGCCCGGTTCCGGCGGGCGCAGCAGCTGCGTTCCCTTAAGATGCGCCAGCAATGCCAGCAGGTCGGGCGCGGCCAGCACTTCGATCCTGCCGGCCCAGGCCGCCTCGCTGCCCTGCGCGGCCGGGCAGATGAGGCCCATGTCCCTGCTGCCGGCATGGAGGGCGGCCAGCAGCACGCCGGGTGAAGCGGCGATCCGTCCGTCGAGGCCGAGCTCTCCCACCGCGACATAATGGGACAGGCTTTCGGCGTCGGTCGCACCGATTGCCGCGAGCAGGCACAGCGCGATCGGCAGATCGTAGTGCGAGCCTTCCTTGGGAAGATCGGCGGGCGACAGGTTGACGGTGATGCGCTTGGGCGGGAGAGCGAGACCAATGGCGCTGAGGGCCGCCCGAACCCGCTCGCGGCTTTCCGCCACCGCCTTGTCGGGCAGGCCGACGACCAGGAATTTGGGCAGTCCGCTCGAAAGCTGGACCTGGACTTCGACCGCTCGTGCTTCGAGCCCGAGATAGGCGACGGTGGCGATGGTGGCGACCATCAGCCAATCCTCGCCATCCCAGCGAAAGCTGGGATCTCAAAGATGCTGGCCGCGACTTTCTTCCACGAGACCCCAGCTTTCGCTGGGGTGACGAATAGAGAACGCAAACACCCCCCTAGCTCGGCGGCACGACCCTAGACCGGGTCCGAAACGACACGCAAGAGCGCCCTTGTCTGGCCAAAGTTGCTGCCCACATTTCGACCATGTGGAAGCGTGAACAATGGCGGGCCTTCATCGATCTGCCATGGGTCGAATGGTCGCTGTTCGCCCTGGGCGTTACCCTGATGCTGCTGGCGCCGGTATTGGGCGTCCTGCCGGGACCGGGAGGCATATTCGTCTTTGCCATCGGACTGGCGCTGGTGTTGAAGACCAGCATGTGGGCAAAGCGCCGCTACGTCCATTTCAAGCGCTGGCAGCCCAAGGCCGGCCGCTGGACCGACTGGGGCCTCCAGCGGCGCAGCTATCGCCGGCGGGAGGCGATCCGCAAGGAGCAGGAAGGCCTTGAGCCGCCGGATGCAGCGCCAGAGGAATTGCCCAAGCAGCGTTGACTTTGCAGCCCTTGCCCAGTATCGGCGCCCCCAACGAAGGCCGCCCCGGCGGCCGTTTTTCATTCGATTCTGAAGGCATGAGCGATGAAGCGCACTTTCCAGCCGAGCAATCTGGTCCGCAAGCGGCGGCACGGGTTCCGCGCCCGCATGGCGACGGTCGGCGGCCGCAAGGTGCTGAACGCGCGCCGCGCCCGCGGCCGCAAGAAGCTCAGCGCCTAGAAACGATTCGCAAGCGCTCGGATTTCCTCGCCGCCAACGGCGGCAGGCGAGCTCCCATGCCCGGATTCGTCCTGCTCGTCCGCCCGCGCGGCGATGACGACCCGGCCATGCGCTTCGGCGTTACCGTCACCAAGAAAGTCGGCAATGCGGTGGTCCGCAACCGGATGAAGCGGCGATTCCGCGCGCTTGCCCGCGAGACCCTGCCCGAACATGGCATTGCCGGCGCCGACCATGTGCTGATCGGCCGGTCCGGGGGAATCGAGCGCGATTATGCGAGCCTTGCGGCCGAACTGGAGCGCGCGCTGAAGAAGATCGCGACGGCATGATCGCCCGGTTCCTCATCCTCATGACCCGCGGGTGGCAATTGGGCCCGAGCCGGATCCTTCCGCCGAGCTGCCGCTACCAGCCGAGCTGCTCGGCCTATGCAATTACCGCGCTGCAACGCTATGGCGCGCTCAAAGGGGGCTGGCTTGCCCTCAAGAGAATCTTCCGTTGCCATCCCTGGGGCGGACAGGGCTTCGACCCCGTCCCCTGACATCAAGGACATTAGAGTGAACGACAACCGCAACATGCTCCTGGCCATCGCGCTCAGCGCGCTCGTGCTGATTGGCTGGAGCCTATTGTCCGAGAAATTCCTGCCGACGGCCGGGCCGCAGACCCAGCAAGCCGACAGCGGCACGGTTCGCCCGGCTCCCCAGCCGCAGGCCGGCCCGGCCGCCGATGCGCCGCAGGCGATGCGCGCGCGTGAGGTGGTGCTGACGGAAACGCCACGGGTGAAGATCGAAACGCCGCGCCTGCAGGGCTCCATCAACCTGAAGGGCGCCCGGATCGACGACCTGGTGCTGGTCCGCGAGCGCGAGACCATCTCCAATGATTCGCCGCCGGTCCGCCTGCTGTCGCCGGCGGGCGCAAAGGACAGTTATTTCGCCCAGTTCGGCTGGAGCGGCCAGGGCGTCGCGACGCCGGACGCCAACAGCGTCTGGACGGCGAGTGCGCCGGTGCTTGCTCCGGGCAAGCCGGTCACGATGAGCTGGGCCAACCCGACCGGGCAACGGTTCGAGCTGATCCTGTCGGTCGACGACGGCTATATGTTCACGGTCAGGCAGCGGGTGGTGAACGAAGGCAGCAATGCCATCGGCCTTCGCACCTATGGCCTCGCCAGCCGTTCATCTAGAAGCCCGGACCCAACGACCTGGACCAGCCACGTCGGCCCCATCAGCTATCTTGCCGGCGTCGCCGACTATGACATTGACTGGGAAACGCTGGACGAGAACAAGGCCGGAGTCACCCGCGACAGCCGCGGCGGCTGGCTTGGCTTCACTGACAAATATTGGCTGACGGCCCTGGCCCCCGCGCAAGGGGCGCCGGTTGAAGCCAGCTTCCGCAAGAGCGCCAGCGGCGCATACCAGGCCGATTTTGCCGGATCGCAGTTCATCGTCGCACCCGGCCAGGCGGTCACGTCCGAGGCGAAGCTGTTTGCCGGCGCCAAGGAAAAGGCGCTGCTCGACCGATACGAGAATGAAGGAGTGACCAAGCTTTCAAAGTCGATCGACTGGGGCTGGTTCGAATGGTTCATGCGGCCGATCTTCAACCTGCTCACCTGGCTGTTCGGCGTGCTGGGGAATTTTGGCCTGGCGATCATCGCGCTGACCTTCATCGTCCGGCTGATCCTGTTCCCGATCGCCGACAAGCAGTTCCGGTCAATGGCCGGCATGCGCAAGGTGCAGCCGAAGATGAAGGCGATCCAGGACCGCTTCAAGGACGACAAGCCGCGCATGCAGCAGGAGATGCTGAAGCTTTACCAGGAGGAGAAGATCAACCCGGCCGCGGGCTGCCTGCCGATCCTGTTGCAGATCCCGATCTTCTACGCGCTGTACAAGGTGCTGCTGCTGAGCGTCGAAATGCGCCACCAGCCCTTCTACCTGTGGATCAAGGATTTGTCGGCGCCCGACCCGCTGACCCCGGTCAACCTGTTCGGCCTGCTGCCGTTCACGCCGCCCGGCTTCCTGGCCATTGGCGTCCTGCCCATCCTGCTGGGCGTCACCATGTGGATCCAGTTCAAGCTCAATCCGCAGCAAATGGACCCCGTCCAGCAGCAGATCTTCAGCTTCATGCCGTGGATCCTGATGTTCGTGATGGCGCCGTTCGCGGCCGGGCTGCAGCTCTACTGGGTCGTGTCGAACGTCCTGACGATTGCCCAGCAGGCGTGGCTCTACAAGCGCTACGACATGCACCTTTCCGATACCCACCCGGTGAAGACCTGAGCCGGTGGAAAGCAAGCCCGACATCGCCGAGCGCGCGCGCAAGCTGTTTTCGGGGCCGATCGACTTTTTAAAGTCGGCCCCGAAGCTGGAGCATCTGCCGGATGCGATCGCGCCCGAGATCGCGTTCGCCGGCCGATCGAACGTCGGGAAGAGCTCGTTGATCAATGCCCTCACCAACCGCGCCAAGCTGGCGCGGGCGTCGAACACGCCGGGCCGGACGCAGGAGCTCAACTATTTCGATGTCGGCCGCCCGCTCGTCATGCGGCTGGTCGATATGCCCGGCTATGGCTTTGCCGAGGCGCCCAAGGACCTGGTCAAGCGCTGGCGGTTCCTGATCAACGATTATCTGCGCGGCCGGGCGGTGCTGAAGCGGGCGCTGGTGCTGGTCGATGCGCGGCACGGGCTGAAGGATGTCGACCGCGAGGTGATGCGGATGCTCGACGATGCGGCGGTCAGCTATCACCTGGTCCTGACCAAGGCGGACAAGGTGAAGCCGACCGAGCTGGCCAAAACGATCGACGCGATCCGAGCGGAAGCGGCAAAGCATCCGGCGGCGCACCCGCTCATCCTGCCGACGTCCAGCGAAACCGGCGCGGGGATTGCCGAGTTAAGGACGGCGATCCTGGAGGCGGCCAGCACATGAAGCTCATCATCGGCAACCGGGCCTATTCCAGCTGGTCGATGCGCGGCTGGCTGGCGCTGAAGCATGCCGGGCTTGAGTTTGAGGAGCTGGTCGTTCCGGTATTCGACCAGGCCTGGGACGAGTATCGCGGCGGCGGGGAGTTCGCCCCGTCGCAGGGCAAGGTGCCGATCCTGTGGGATGACGACACCGTCATCTGGGACAGCCTGGCGATCATCGAATATTGCGCCGAGAAGGTCGGCCGCGATCGCTTCTGGCCCGAGGACGAAGCGGCGCGCGGAATGGCGCGCTCCATGGCCGCCGAAATGCACAGCAGCTTCACCGCCTTGCGCCGCGAACTGCCGATGAACGTCCGCAGGAACTTCGGATCGATCGAGCTGTCGGCCGAGGTCGAGGCCGACATCGATCGGATCCTCAACCTGTGGGCGCAGGCGCGGGCGCGCTTCGGCGGCACTTGCGAATATCTTTTCTGCAACTGGAGCGCGGTCGACATCATGTTCGCGCCGGTCGTCACCCGGTTCGTCACTTACGGCGTCAAGGTGCCGCCATTCGCCGCCGCCTATATGGAAGCGGTGCTGCACCGGGCCGACGTGGTGGAATGGATCGAGATGGCCCAGGACGAGCCGTGGGTGATCGAGGAATTCGAGGCAGCGCCAGCCTAATAGGGCGTGCCGTCCTTGCGCGTCATCCGGTCGGCGGTGGCATCATAATGCAGGTCGACGTCCGGATAGTGGCAATCGCCTTCGCCATATCGGCAATCGAACGCCAGGAAGCTGCATGGCCGGCTGCTTCGATTGATCAGGTGATGACCGTTGGGCACGTCCTTGGGGAAGACCGCGCAGTCGCCGGGACGGAGGACCGTCTCTCCATCCTCCTCGACCAGTACCGCCTCGCCATCGAGCATCACCACGAATTCATCGATGCCTTCGTGCCAATGGCGCTGGCTCGACCAGGCGCCCGGTTGCAGCACGCAATGGCTGACGCCAATATCCTTGAGCCCGGTAGCCTGGCCGATGCGGCGATAGAGGCGGCCGGCGACGTCCTGGTCGAAGGGCGGCGGATAGCCGGTCCGGTTGGTCTGCTCGATCTGGGAAAGTTCGACTTTCGGCACGTCATCAATCCTCAATCCGTCATTCCGGCGCATGCCGGGGTCCCGGGGAGATTCCAGCTTTCGCTGGAATGACGGTAAATGTTTGCTAGCGAGCGGCAATGACATCGTCCATCGATCCGGTCGAGCTGGCCGCCCGCCTTATCGCCTGCCCAAGCATCACCCCTGCTCGCGGCGAGGTGTTCGACGTGCTGGAGGACGCGCTCCGGCTCAGCGGCTTCGAGGTGCATCGCTGGGTCATGGGCGAAGCGCCGGACGGTCCGACCGAGAATATGGTGGCGATGCGCGGGTCCGGTGGTCCGCATTTCGGTTTCGCCGGCCATCTGGACGTCGTCCCCCCGGGCGAAGGCTGGGATGGCAATCCGTTTGATCCTGTCATCGCCGACGGCATCCTGACCGGACGCGGCGCCAACGACATGAAAAGTGCCATCGCGGCTTTCGTCGCCGCAGCCGCGGACTGCCCCCATGGCCAGGGCACCATCTCCCTGCTGATCACCGGCGACGAGGAGGGCTATGCCACCTATGGCACGCCCAGGATCATCGATTGGCTGAACGAGCGCGGCATTCGCCCCGACATGATCCTGATCGGCGAGCCGACATCGGTCGACCGGCTGGGCGACACGATCAAGATCGGCCGGCGCGGATCTGTCAACATGTGGATCGACGTGCCGGGCACGCAGGGGCATGTCGCCTACCCGCACCGCGCCGACAATCCCGTGCCGAAGCTGGCGAGCATAGTTGCGGCATTGGATGCGTTGCACCTCGACGATGGCACGGATGCCTTCCCGCCGTCGAACCTGGAATTCACCGGCGTTTCGACGCCGACCGAGGCCAGCAACGTCATTCCTGCTTCGGCAACGGCGCAGCTCAATATCCGTTTCAACAATCTCCAGCGCGGCGAGCATCTGGTGCAGCTGGTCGAGGAGATTGCCACCCGCGAGGCGCCAGGCGCCACGGTGCGTGCACGGATCTCCGGTGAGGCTTTCCTGACGCCGCCCGGCGCGCTCTACGATGTCGTCGTATCCGCGATCCGCGAGGAAACCGGCATCGATCCGGAGCTGTCGACCAGCGGCGGCACATCCGACGGACGTTTCCTGATCCAGCTTTGCCCGGTGGTCGATTTCGGCCTGCCCAACGCAACCATGCACAAGGTCGGCGAGCATGCCGCCGTCGAGGACATCCATGCCCTCAGCCGCATCTATCGCCGGGTGCTGGTAAAGCTGTTTGCCTAGGCCACGTTGCTGCCGCGCGATCCGCGGTCCGCGTTGCGCGTCCAGCTCAGATATTCTTCCTCGAACATCGGCCCGGCAAAGACGAAGCCCTGGACGATATCGCAGCCCATGGCGCGCAAAATGTCGGCCTGGGCGACATTTTCGACCGCCTCCGCGACGATCTCCGCGCCGACGCCCTTGATCAGCTGGATGACGGCCTGGACGACGACGCGCGCCTTTTCGCTGTTCTCGATGTCGGCGATCAAGGATTGATCGAGCTTCACCCGGTCAAGCGGCATGGCGCGCAAACGCGCGAGATTGGAGTAGCCGGTCCCGAAATCGTCGATGGCGATGGCAAGGCCGTCGCGGCGCATCGCGGCGATTTCCTCCAGCACCTCGCCCGAACATTCCATTGCTGCGCTTTCAGTGAATTCCAGTTCGACCAGCGACAGGGGAACGCCGGCGTCGGCAAAGGTTGCGCGCATGCGCGGCAGGAAATCGGCGCGATCCAATTGGCGGGGGCTGACGTTGAAGGAGATGCGGCGCTTGACGCCCTGGGACTGCCATTCCGACAGCATCGACGCGACTTCCGCGACCACCCAGTCACCGATATCGCCAATGATGCCGGTCTGCTCCGCCACCGGGATGAAGGTGGCAGGATAGCGCATTCCATCACGCGGATGGTTCCAGCGCAGCAGCGCCTCGGCCCCGCACACTTCACCGGTGGCGAAACTAAGCTGCGGCTGCAGCGCAAGCACGAACTCGCCGCGCTGGACGGCTTCGCTGAGCGCCGCTTCGGTTTCGACCTTTCGTTGATGTTCCGCGGCCAGTTCCTCACTGAACAGGCAATATCGACCGCCGCCCTGCTGCTTTGCGCGATACATGGCGATGTCGGCAGCACGCATCAGCGATTCAATCGCGGTTCCGTGGTCGGGGCAGATGGCGACGCCGACCGAGGCGCCGATATCGATGCTGTGTCCGTGCAGCTCGAACGGTTCGGAAATGGCAAGCGCGATCCTGCGGGCAACCCGTTCCGCGCCGGCGACATCAGCGATCGCGGGAAAGAAAATGGTGAACTCGTCGCCGGCCAGTCGAGCGAGCAGGGGCCGCTGGATCGGCCCGTCGCCAAGTTCGGCCGTCACGACGACACGGAGGCGGTTCGCCACCATGATGAGCAGCTGGTCGCCACGAGCGTGACCAAGGCTGTCATTAACGTTCTTGAACCGATCAAGGTCGACAAACAGCATCGCCGCCAGCGTGTCCCGATCACGCGACGCCAGGAGCTTGTCGGCTTCCGCACGGAAATGGAGCCGGTTGGGCAATGATGTGACCGGATCGTACATGCCCAGCGCGTGGGCATTCTCGATCGAGGCGCGAACCTCGGCGAACAGGCTGTCCACGGCAGTCGCCAGCTTGGGCATGGATTCCCGCACGATGCGCGGAGTCGGGCTGGTCAGATCTCCCTGCTCGACGGCGAGCAAGCGGTCGCCAAGCGCGGAAAGGGCACGCGCGCTTTCGCTGTTCGGGCGTTCGGAAGCGATATAGCTGACAAGGAGGCAGAAGGTGCCGGCGACAAGCGAGGCGATCACCTTTTCATTGAAGCTGGTGATGTAGATGAAGGCGGTCAGGGAAAAGAGGAACGAGGCAACGCCGGCAGCGCCCGACAGAAGGGCGTTGCTGACCTTTTGTGCCGTACCGTCCCTTAACGTCGAAATCTGCCTGCCCCTTGCCGCCCGCCGCCCAGGCGGGAATTCCACACGAAACAGGCCTAAACAGGTGAGGTTAAAAAAGGGTGGAAATGCGAAGGTCCTACGCCTGGTTTTTGCGTAGAATGATGTAGAGGCTGCCTCCTCCCCCGTGACGGCGGTGTGCACCCCTTACCGCAGCAATGCGCGGCGCGTGGCGGGAAGCCGCCAGCCAATCGTGGACAGCGGCCCTGATCCTGCCACGTTCCAAGGGTGGATCGCCCTTTCTTTCATGCCCGGTGATCAGCAGCACGACACGCTCGCCACTTGCTATGGCCCGCTCCAATGTCCGGTCGATCGCCAGCCAGGCGCGATCCAGGCCATGGCCGTGGAGATCGAGCACGCGATCCGGGTCGATCCGTCCGGTGCGCAAGCGGTGGTCCCAGCCTCCGTCGAGCGTGGCGGTTTGAAAATTCTTAATCCGCTTCGGATCAATTTGCGACCGGACAGGCCGGGTGAGCCGGGTCGACGGTGGCGATGGAGATGCGGAAGGTGCCGCCGGCGTCGGCGCATCCCGATCGATCGGATCGCGGGACAGCGGCCGGATGGTTGCCGCAACCCTGGCCCAAAGTTCAGCTTCTTCAGGGGACAGGCTGCGCACGGCTCGCAACGCCCCTGGGAAGGAGGATGAGCGCCCGGCCCTTGGCGGCCAGGCCACCCGCCGTCTGCCGGGCGGCCTCTCCCGCGCCCCAGAACGTATCGAAGCGATTGGCGCCCTTGATCGCGCCGCCGGTGTCCTGAGCGACCCACAATCCCGACGCTTCGGGCCGGTCAAGCGAAATGAAGACCGGCGCGCCCAGCGGCACGAACTTCGGATCGGCGGCAACCGAGGCGCGAGCAGAAACCGGTACGTCCAGCGCGCCAAGCGGCCCAGGTCCCGTCAGCTCCCTGAAGAAGATATAGCTGGGGTTTTCGCGCATCAGGGACTTGCCGCCATCCGGCTGCGAACGCATCCAGCCGACGATCGCATCCATGCCCGCACCGCCAGGCGGCAGGATGCCCCGTTCCCTGAGGAGGCGGCCGACAGCGACATATTCGCGGCCGTTCTGGTCGGCATAGCCGATCCGCATCACCCGCCCGTCAGGAAGAAGCAGTCGGCCCGAACCCTGGATCTGCAAGAAGAACAGCTCGATGGGGTCCGCGGCGAAGCCGAGCTCCAGCCCTCGGCCGGCCAGTGCCCCGTCCTCGATTTCCGCCCGGCTATAGTAGAGGACGCAATGGCCTTCATGGTCGACGCGGCCCCTGCCCTTGCCTTCAGGCCCGTAGCAGCGGACGAGATCATCGGGCACGGAGAAGATGGGGACTTCAAAGCCAGCCTGTGCCGTTCGGGATCCGCGGATCTCCGGCTCGTAATAGCCGGTTGCAAACGCTTCTCCGCTGCCCACTTTAACCCATTCGAATCGCTCGCGAAAAAAAGCGACTGGATCGGTGACGGCCTGCGCCTCGGCGCACAGCGGCTGCCAGTCGGAGGGGAGGGTGAGACCGCTCTGGTCCTGCCTGCGGACCAACACCGGGCAGCTGAGCCGAAAGGCAGCGAGTGCGCGGCCGGCCTCGGCTGGATCAAGCGCGGCCGGGCTGGCGACGGCGACCCCGGCCTCGCGTGCCGTCGCGGGGGGAGGCGGCACGGGTGGAACGGGTGTCGGCGCCGGCGCGGGCGCCGGTGGCGGCGGCGCCGGGGGTTCAGGCCTGCGCGTGGCGCAGGCAGCGACGAACAGGGCGAGGCCTAGCGCGAAGCCGCGCGAAAACGCCCTCACTCTTCCTCGTCGGTTTCGACCAGGATCCAGTTGGGATCGCGCGAGCTGATGTCGCGGCGGAAGGTCCAGCGGTCACGGGTCTGGACCGCATCGGACAGCGACCCGGCGACCACTTCGCCGGCCGAATTGCGCGTGACCGCCGCGATGTCCGCTTCGAACCTCACGGTGACAAGCGCAAACTTGCGATCGACCTCCGCGCCGGCGATGACGGCCTGATCGATCGCGACCAGCCGATTGTCGAGCACGAGTCCGTCACTGGTCCGTTGTTCCACCGCGGCGGCAAAAGTCTCGAACACATGGTCGTCGACGTAGGATCGCATCGCGTCCAGCTCGCCCTTCCAGAACGCCTCGAGGATCAGCCGGTAGGCTGCCTTTGATCCTTCCAGAAACCGGCTGACGTCAAAGGTCGGGTCGGCTGCCAGCAGAGCCCGGACTCCCGGACCAGCGGTCGGCAGATAGGCGAGCTCGTCCAGTTCCACCGGCCCGGAGGCGGGCGTGCTTCGCGCCTGTGTGCGGGGTTCGATGCGAGCGTCCGCTTCCGACTCCGCCGGCTTCAGAATGGGCTGCTCATGACCGGTACGCTCGCCCAGCACGCTGTACAGCCTAAGGCCGATGAACAAGGCGACAAGCGCGAGAATGATAATGGCGGTCAAAGATGATTCCGTTTCAATGCGAAAAAATGTCCGTCCAACATAATGCGGATAACGCAGATATTCAAAGAGCGCTCCGCAACGGGACGCGCCATTGCACCGCAACAGCACGGCTGCTAGTCGCACGCCCAAAGCGGAGCATGCCTAAAGCGGCCATCCGGCACCATCGTCAACCTACCTGATTTTCTCAAGGATTTTCCATGGCCGACCAGGACCCCAATACCCCGACGACCCAAGGCAATGGCGACGCGCAGGCCACGGCGGCGCAGGCCGCGACCATTGCCCAGTATATCAAGGATTTTTCGGCCGAGAGTCCATCGTCACCCCAGGTTTTCCAGTGGCAGACCCAGCCCTCCCTGGATGTCCAGTTCGGAATTAACGGCACCAAGGTCGCCGATGACGTCCACGAGGTGGTGTTGAAGATCGACGTCACCGCCAAATCCGACAGCGGCACCCACTTCATCCTCGACCTGAGCTATGCCGGGCTCTTCGCCTTTCGAAATTTCCCGGAAGAAGCGCTGCCTCCCTTCCTGCTGGTCGAGGCGCCGCGCCTGCTGTTCCCCTTCGCGCGACAGATCATCGCCGAGTCCGTCCAGAATCTGGGCTTCCCGCCGGTCCTGCTCGATCCGATCGACTTCGCCTCCGCCTATGTCGCCCAGATGGAAGCGCAGCAGCAGATCGACGGTCAGCCCGGCGGCGCCGGCGAGCCGCCGGTTGGCAACGCCTAAGCCCGCGGCGGCACGGTGAACCTTTACCGGGCGATCGGCTCGATCGGCGGACTGACCATGGTCAGCCGCGTGCTCGGCTTCGCACGCGACATGATCGGATCGCGCGTCCTGGGCGCGAGCCATGCCAACGACGCGTTCAACCTGGCTTTCCTGCTGCCCAACATTTTCCGCCGGCTGTTCGCCGAAGGAGCCTTTTCCTCGGGGTTCGTCCCGCTATTCAGCCGGCGTCTCGCGTCCGGCGGGCCTGAGGATGCGCAAGCCTTTTCGAACGAGATCCTGGCGGTGTTCATGCCGGCATTGCTGCTGGTGACCGTCGTCTTCGAAATCTTCATGCCCGGGATCCTGCTGGTCGTCGTGCCCGAATATGCCGATGTGCCGGGCAAATTGCCGCTGGCGATCGAATTGACGCGCTGGACCTTCCCCTACCTATTGTTCATCAGCCTGGTGGCGCTGCTTTCGGGCGTGCTGAATTCGCTGACGCGCTTTGCCGTCGCCGCCTTCGCTCCGGCACTCCTCAACATCGCCCTCATCGTCGCGCTGCTCATTGCCCCGCCCGACAACATCGAAACGGTGCGCTACATGGCGATTGCCGTGCTGGGTGGAGGCATTCTGCAATTCGGCCTGTGCTGGATCGCGGTGCGGCAGGCAGGGGTCCGCCTTCATTTCGGGCGGCCGCGCTTCACTCCCGCCGTCCGCGAACTTGTTGTCCTCATCCTGCCGGCAACTGCAGCGGCCGGCGTCTACCAGATCAGCCAGCTCTTCTACGCCTATTTCTCGGCCCGGCTCGGCGAGGGTGCCCTTACCAAGCTCAGCTATGCCGACCGGCTCAACCAGCTGCCGCTGTCAATCATCGGAACCGCGCTCGGTGTCGCCATCCTGCCGGCGATCAGCCAGGCCATCGCCAGGAACCAGGAAGCGGAGGCGGCCGACGTGCAGGCCCGGGCCTTCGACCTGTCGATGCTGCTGACCCTGCCCGCTACGCTGGCGCTGATGGTCGCCGCGGGGCCGATCATCGGCGCGCTCTACCAGGGCGGCGAATATACGATCGAAGCGGCACGCGTGACCGGCAACATCCTCGCGATCCTGGTGACCGGCCTGCCCGCCTATGTGCTGGTCAAGGTACTGACGCCCAATTTCTACGCCCGGAAAGACGTCAAGACGCCGGTCCGGATTGCCATGGGCGTGCTGGCGGCCGGCATCGTGGCCAACTTCATCCTCATTCCCCACATGGGCATTTACAGCCTGGCGACGGTTACCTCGGCCAGCGCCTGGATCAATTTCGGCCTGTTGTTCGTGATCCTGCACGCGCGCGGCCAGTTCCGGATGCCGGCCTGGCTCGTGGCGCGATTGAGCAAGCAGCTGGTTGCCGCCCTTGCCATGGGCGCGTCGCTTTATGCGGTACGCGTTGCCGCCGGCGACCTTTTCTTCGGCGGCGTGCTGGAGCGGGTTGCCGGCCTGGCGGCGCTGGTCGGTATCGGCGCCATCGTCTATTTCTCCGTCGCCTGGATGATCGGCGGCATGGATCGGGAAGCCATTGCGGCGCTCCGGCGGCGCGCCAAGACTGAAGAGCTGGAGTGATGACGAACGGTAATTCAATGCGCGTCGTGTCCGGCATCCAGCCGACAGGAGACCTTCACCTTGGCAATCTGCTGGGCGCGATCCTCCGGTGGGTCAGGATGCAGGAAGAGGCGGA
>DASTOV010000065.1:0-8929 GCA_035720125.1 Sphingomicrobium sp.
TCCGGCATCGAGCTCCACCGCGCTGTCGGCGGCCGTAGCGAAGGGCGGTTCGGGCATGAGTTCGAAGACCGGCCCCGGCCCCAATATCCCCTCGCGGAAAGCGACGGACGAGATATGCCCCTCACCCACCGCGCGGAGCGACATCGCGATGCGGATCGCGCCCTTTGAAAGCCCCGATTGATCGGGGTGGGCAACGATGCTGGGATTCATCAGCGCGGCGGCGGCATAGCTATACTCATGGCAGAAATATGCACCGATCAGCTGCTGTCGCTTGTCGCCGATCCCTGACAGCGAGAGGTCCAGCAGCCTCGAGATTTCGGCGAAGCGGCGAAGGAATATCTTCCGAGTCTGCCAGTGCCGCTGCTCGAAATTGCACATTACATGCTGCAGCTGGCGGCCGATCTCCTGGTCGCTCAGGGTGAGTACCTGGTCGACCAGACGGCGCGCCCGTCCGGGATCCGACGTCGTCCCCTGCCATGCCAGATGGAATGGCCGAAGCACGACCCGGGACGGATCCGCTTTCAGCCTCAGCGGGTGAAGTTCGGACTGGATCATATGCCCTGTCAGCTAGCGGCGAAGGTCCTCGCTTCTGCGTCGCTCGGGCGCTCCTGTCCAGACAGTTTGCGGTCGCTGAAGGCTTCGCGCAGCGTTTGTGCGGCCAGGTGCAGCGAGAGGATCGATTCCGCGCCCTGGTTGCGGTTGATGCCGGTCGCCATCAAACCGTCGCAACAACTGCCATCGGCTGCATTGGCGATCGGCACCCCGGCATCATTGGCGCCAAAAAACCAGTTGAAGGCATCATGGGCCATTTGCCGCCATTGCTCATTCCCGGTCGCTGCATATGCCGCTGCGGCCGCATCGATGGTCGCGGTAGCTTCAAGCGGCTGCTGGTCGAAGGCCAACGGAGCGGCGTAGCGGCGGCCGAAGCTCTTGCAGCCGACCGGCCTAAAGACTCCTCGCGGGCTTGATTGATGGCGGCCCAGCCAGCCCAGCGTTGAAAGTCCGAGTTCCACGAAAGCTGGCCTGGCCAGAATCTGGCCGGCGCGGATCAGCACTTCGGGCAAGCGGGCATTATCGTAGGCGAGCCACGGCTCGAACCAGTTCCATTCCTCCCGGGAATATTGGCCATGCAGCTGCATCAGCTGCTCGCAGGCCTGCTCGATCAGCCATTGGCCAAGCTGGTCGTCCTCGTCGCTGCCCAGCAATTCGCAACCACCCAGCGCCGCAAATGCGCGTGCGCGCGGCGAGACCATCTCACCGGCGATCGGGGCAGCTTCCTGGAACAGCACCTGCGCCCACTCTCGCAGCCGGGGCCAGGGCGAGCGGGCAGCTGTAAAACCCAGGGCCCAGACGGTTCGGCCATTGCTGTCTTCGGATCCGCATTCTTCCAGCCAGCTGCGATCGAAGCCCATGAAATTGCGAAAACGGCGACGTGTCGGATTCCAGCCGTGCTGGACAAAGGCGGCAAAGGTCGAGGCGAGCGCCGCTCCGCGCGGGTCGTCTCCGCGCCGGACCATGGCCATCAGCGCGCGCGCATTGTCGTCGATGCAATAGCCATGGTCTCGGTTGGGCAGAGAGAAGATGGCATGCTGGTGGATGCCGACCGCATCGCTCATGCGTTCGATGGCGTCCAGGGGTAGTCGCGCCGGACGGGGGACGGTTCCGTGGCTCGCGACAAGTCGCGGCCTCGGAGGAATGCCAGCGAGGGACTGTTCGACCACATGTGGCCAAAGCATGGTGCGGCCGCGCTCATATGCTGCCCGGCCCAATGTGCGGCGTTTTTCGTGATCATCGAGCAGATCGAGCACCGCACTGGCCAACGAGCCAGCGTCGGACGGCGCCACCAGCACGCCGTGTCCATCAGCCAAAATTTCCCTAGCATGAACATAAGGGGTGGAGACCACCGGCTTCCCGGCGGCAACCGCATAGCTCAGCGTGCCTGACGTCGCCTGCGCCATGTTGAGATAGGGGGTTACATAAATGTCTGCTGCCTGGAGCATGTCCAGCAGTTCTTCCTGCTCGACGAAGCGATCGACGAATTGGACATGCTCGCCGACTCCAAGCTCCCTCGCCAGATTCATCAGCGATCGGCGATGCTCCTCGCCTTCCTTGCGGACCAGGTTGGGATGCGTCGCTCCAACCACCTCGTAAAATACGTTCGGATGCGCGCGAACGATGGCTGGCATCGCCTCGATCATGTGGCGGATGCCCTTGCTCGGCGCCAGAAGGCCGAACGTCATCAGCACCTTGCGGCCCTGCCAGCCGAATTTGGGCTTCAGCACGTCCGGTGCACGCAGCGGCCGATCCGGCACGCCGTGCGGAATGACGCGAAGCCGATTCGCTGAAACTTCATAACGGCGCTTCAATATTTCCGCCCCGGTCGAAGACATGGTGATCGCCACGTCGGCGCGGGCGATCAACCGTTTCAGCACCACCTCCTGCTCGTGGCTCGGATGTTCGAGAACGGTGTGCAGCGTCAAAATTAGGGGCAGGTCGGTTGCCGCCAACAACTCGAGGATGTGCGATCCTGCGGCTCCGCCAAATATCCCATATTCATGCTGAAGCCAGATCGCGTCGGTGCCGGTCGCCTCGATGTTCTTGGCTGCGGCGCGATAACTGTGCGGCTCCTCCTCATCGATGGTGATGACCGAAGGCGGGTAGATGACACCCGATCCGTCATCCATCGCATAATGATCCACTCGCATCGAAGAGTAGAGTGCGTTCAGGGCATCGCAGACATGATTTGTATAGGTCGCCAGGCCGCACTTGCGCGGCAAGGCATTGCCGATCAGGGCCAGGTGGCGGAACGGCGGCGTCCGGCCGCGGCCTGCGTTTCGGCCCTCGTCACTGGAATCGGAAAGAATGTCGAAATCAATCATCACGCCTCGACTTTCAGAACGCGGGAAGGGTTGAGCGACAGGAGTGTCGCACCCCAATTACCTAACGAACTGAACCGGCGCGGGTTTCCTAACAGTTGTTAGCAGATGCACAATTTTTTCGCAATGCAGCATAGCTGCTTGCATCCGACCCATGGCGGGTGCTTGGTGGGTAGCATGGATGCCCAGTTTTTCGCTGAACTTTCCGCCATCGCACGTCGTGCGATCGCTTGCGAGCTTGCGCGCGGCCTGATGGCCGACAACAAGGCCGAATACGGATATGATCCGGTTACAGCGGCTGATTGTGCGGCGGAACGTGCAATGCGCGCGGCGATCGAGAACCGGTTTCCGGAACATGGCATCTGCGGGGAGGAGTTTGGGATGGTGCGCCCGGACGCACCGATTCGCTGGAGCCTCGACCCCGTCGACGGGACCCGGGCCTTGATTTGCGCCCTGCCGACTTGGGCCGTCCTGGTCGGGCTACTGGACGAGGGGCAACACATTGCCGGAATGATCGACCTGCCCGCGCTCGATGAATGCCTGGTTTCTGTCGGGGGTGAGACGCTGCGGAACGGCGAGCCGGTACAAGCGAGTGGTTGCAAGCGAGTTGATAAGGCACGCCTGTCGACCACCGATCCCAACCTGTTCGCGGGGGAAGAGTATCGCGCATTCGAACGAGTGCGGCTGGCCTGCCAGCTAACTCGATTCGGGCTTGATGCCTTGGCTTATGCCCGGGTTGCGACGGGTGACATTGACTTGGTGATCGAAAATGGCCTCAAGCCGCACGACTATGACGCGCTGGTCGCCGTGGTACGTGGCGCGGGCGGTCATGTCGGCGATTGGGAGGGCGGCGAGGATTTCTCTTCGGGTCGAGTGGTGGCCGCGGCGACTCCCGAGCTTTATGCGCAGGCCGTGCAACTGCTTTGCGGCTCCGGGCCAATGGGCTAGGGCGCAGCACGATGAATGCGACGCTAGTTTCGGCGGAGGGCTGGTATCCGGCCAGCTGGCGCGGGTTTCCGGCTCGCCAGATGCCTTGTTATGCCGATCAGCCGCAGTTGCGCGCGGTCGAGGCCCGGCTATCGAGTGCCGCACCGGTTGTTGCCATCAAAGATGCCGCCAGGCTGCGAGAGGAGCTTACGAAGCTGGCCGAAGGGCGCGGCTTCCTATTGCAGGGCGGCGATTGTGCAGAAAGCTTTGATGATCCGGTGGCAGAGCAAGTCGCGGGGATCGTCGGCCTGTTCGATGCGATGGTTGAACGGCTCAAGCCGGCAATCAACGGACCGTTGATCGAGGTCGCACGGATCGCCGGGCAATTTGCCAAGCCGCGCAGCGCGCACACCGAGACGCATGACGGAATGACGCTGCCCGCCTATCGCGGCGACATCGTCAACGGTATCGAATTCGATGCCATGGCTCGTGAGGCCGATCCGGGCCGCATGATCCGCGCGCACATGCAATCGGTTGGCACCGCCGCCAGCCTGGCTGCAGCGAGTGGCGCGGGCGCGCCGATCTTCACCAGTCACGAGGCGCTCCTGCTGCCCTACGAGGAAGCGCTCACGCGTCGCGACCCGGCCGGGCGCTGGTGGGCGGCTTCGGGCCATATGCTGTGGCTCGGCGATCGCACCCGCCAGCTCGACGGCGCCCACGTCGAATATCTGCGCGGCATCGAAAATGTGGTCGGCGTCAAATGCGGACCGTCCCTGACTCCCGACGAGATGCTGCAATTGATCGATCGACTCGACCCACGCAGCCGGCCCGGCAAGCTGGTGCTGATCGGCCGGTTCGGAGCCAGGAAGATCAATGATATATTGCCGCCGCTAATGCGCGCGACCAAGGGGCGGTCGGTCACCTGGACGATCGATCCGATGCACGGCAACACCTCCATTAGCGGCAAGCGCAAGGTTCGCCGCCTGCTGGATATCCTTGCCGAGGTCGATGCATTCTTTGCGATCGCACGGACAGAGGGCGTCCACGCTGGTGGTGTTCATCTGGAAATGAGCGCGCTCGACGTCACCGAATGCCTTGGCGGGCGCGGGCCGAACTCGATCGACGAGCTCGACAAGAACTGGCTGACCGCCTGCGATCCGCGTCTCAATCGTGCCCAGGCGATCGACCTCGCCGCCCATGTTGCGGAGCTGCTTGGTTGAAACTGACCGCCACGCCGGGCGGGCCCTTGGCTGGCGATGCCCACATCCCCGGCGACAAGAGCTGCTCACACCGGGCGCTGATCCTCGGCGCGATGGCCGCAGGCGAGACACGGATCGCAGGCCTGCTCGAAAGCGACGATGTACTGGCGACGGTCAGGGCAATTGAGGCGTTCGGGATTGACGTCCGGATTGAAGGTGGCCGCCGGATCATTCGTGGCGGTCCATGGCGCTCGCCGGAAGCGCCGATCGATTGCGGCAACAGCGGGACCACGGCGCGGCTGCTGATGGGCGCGGTGGCGGGGATGCCCGGTGTCCGGGCGACATTCACCGGCGACGCGTCGCTATCCCGGCGCCCAATGAGGCGCATCACCCGGCCGCTTGAGCGGATGGGCGCTCTTGTCGACGGCTGCGATCGCCTGCCGATTACAATTGACGGCGCAAGGCTGGGCGGGATCGATCATCGCAATGTCCCGGCTTCGGCCCAGGTCAAATCGGCGATCCTGCTGGCCGGCCTTGGGACTGATGCGCCGATCGGCATCACCGAACCCGTGCCAAGCCGTGACCATATGGAAATCATGCTGGCTCAATTTGGCGTGCGCGCCATTGTCGACGACCGGCCCGATGGGTGGGCAGTATCGCTCGGCGAACAGCGAGCGCCTTCCGGTTGCGACATTGCCATTGCTGCCGATCCGTCCTCCGCCGCATTTCCGCTGGTCGCGGCAGCAATTGCGCCAGGCTCGAAGGTCAATGTCCGAGGGATACTGGTGAATCCATTGCGAACCCGGCTTTACGAGGCATTGGAAGAAATGGGTGCCCACATCGAACTGTCCAACGAACGAATACAGTCCGGAGAACTCGTCGCGGATTTGTCCATTCGACAGGCGCCGCTGCGGCCTTGCCACGTCCAGGGCGACCAGGTTCCGGCCATGATCGACGAGATTCCAGCGCTCGCCGTGGCCGCTGCCTGCGCGGATGGCGAGAGCATCATCGAGGGCCTGGCCGAGCTGCGCGTCAAGGAAAGCGATCGGCTGGGAGCCATCGTTGCCGGCCTGTCTGCCTGCGGGGTCTCCGCCATGGCCGATGGCGATACGATGCGCGTCTTCGGGCGCGGCCGGGTAAGAGGTGGAGCAAGCATTTCGACGCAAGGAGACCATCGCATTGCCATGGCCTTCCTGACGCTTGGCCTAGGCGCCGAACAGCCGATCGAAGTTGACGAGGCCGAAATGATAGGCACCAGCTTCCCCGGCTTTGCCGAGGTGATGCGGTCGCTGGGAGCGGATATCGAATGAGCATCAACAGCTTCGGCCATCTGTTCCGGCTGACGACCTGGGGCGAGAGCCATGGGCCGGCCATCGGTTGCGTCGTCGACGGCTGCCCGCCGGGGCTGGAGCTGGACGAGGCCTGGGTGCAGCGCTTCCTCGACCTGCGCCGGCCAGGAACATCGAAGCAAGTCTCGCCGCGGCAGGAGCCGGATCGGGTGCGCCTCCTGTCGGGCGTCTATGGTGGCCGAACCACCGGCACGCCGATCGCGATGATGATCGACAATGTTGATGCGCGCCCGGGCGATTACGCCAACCTGCCGCCCAGGTCCGGCCATGCCGATGCCGCCTATAACGCCAAATATGGCTTCCGCGACCCCCGCGGTGGCGGGCGGGCCTCGGCCCGGGAGACGGCGATGCGGGTAGCAGGCGGCGCGGTGGCGCGGCGGGTCATTTCCGAAGTCGATATCGCCGCGGCCGTGGTCGCAATAGGCGGCGAGACGGACCAGAGCCGTTGGGAGTTCATGCTCGACGAAGCTCGGACAGCGGGTGACAGCCTGGGTGCGATCGTCGAATGTATCGCCACCGGCGTCCCGGCCGGTTTGGGCGCTCCCGTCTACGCCAAGCTAGATGCCGAGCTGGCCGCGGCTTGCATGGGGATCAACGCGGTCAAGGGCGTCGAGATCGGCGAAGGTTTCGCTGCAGGCCAGGCTCGAGGCAGCAAGAGCATGAAAGCGACGCGGGCAAGCGGCATCGACGGTGGCATCTCCACCGGCCAGTCGATTGTGGTTCGCGTCGCCTTCAAGCCGACCTCCAGCATCGGTATCGGCGGCCGTCACGACCCCTGCGTCGGCATCCGTGGCGCGCCGGTGGTCGAAGCCATGGTCGCGCTGGTGCTGGCGGATCACAAGCTGCTCCACCGAGGTCAGTGCGGCTAGTGGCACTTGAACCGGTCGAACGGTTCAAGGCAGTCCTTGCAGCGCCACTGCGCCTTGCACGGGGTCGAGCCGAAGCGGCTGACCTCCTCCGTGTTGGTCGAGCCGCAGCGCGGGCAGGTCGCGGCCTTGGCAAGCTCCGGCGGTGAAATGCCGTAGGCGCGCAGCTTTTCCTTGCCCTCGTCGCTGATCCAGTCAGTGGTCCAGGGCGGAGTGAGCACCGTTTCGATCGCCACGTCGCGGTAGCCATTGGCGTCCAGTGCTTCCCTGATGCTGCGCTCGATCACATCGGTCGCGGGGCAGCCCGAATAGGTTGGGGTGATGACCACGCGGTCTTCCTCAACCGAGCGGACGATACCAAGGTCGAGCACCGAGACCACGGGGATTTCCGGGTCCGGAATGCCCTTCAGGACAGCCCAGATGCCCTGCACGCCCATCACACCCGCTCCAGCGCCAGCGCGATCCCCTGTCCCACGCCGATGCACATGGTGGCGAGGCCGTAGCGGCCGCCGCTGCGCCGCAGCTCCTCGGTCGCGGTCAACACTAGCCGCGCGCCCGACATGCCGAGCGGATGGCCAAGCGCAATCGCGCCGCCGTTCGGGTTCACATGCGTGGCGTCGTCAGGAAGCCCGAGCATGCGCATTACCTGCAGTCCCTGGGCGGCGAAGGCTTCATTCAATTCGATCACGTCGAGGTCCCCGATGGCGAGGCCAAGACGCTTCAGCAATTTCTCGCTCGCCGGTGCCGGCCCAATTCCCATGATGCGCGGCTCGACCCCCGCGACCGCGGCGCCAAGCACCTTCGCGCGGGCCGTCAGGCCATATTTGTCGACCGCCGCCTTGCTGGCGACGATGATGGCAGCGGCTCCGTCGTTGACCCCGCTGGCATTGCCGGCGGTGATCGATCCGCCGGGCTTGGTGATCGGTTTCAGCTGGGCGAGCTTGTCCACCGTCGTCTCGCGCGGATGCTCGTCCATGTCGACGATGACGGGATCGCCCTTGCGCTGGGGAATGGTGACCGGGACGATTTCGGCGGCGAAGCGGCCATTGGCCTGGGCGGCAGCGGCGCGGCGCTGGCTTTCCGCGGCGAACCGGTCCTGGTCCTCGCGCGACACGCCGAACTGCTCGGCGACATTCTCGGCGGTCTCGGGCATCGAATCGATCCCGAATTGCTCCTTCATCTGCTTGTTGACGAAGCGCCAGCCGATGGTCGTGTCGTAAATTGCGTTGGCGCGCGAAAAGGCGCTGTCGGCCTTGGGCATGACGAAGGGCGCGCGGCTCATGCTCTCGACCCCTCCGGCGATCATCAGCTCGGCCTCACCCGCCTTGATCGCGCGCGCGGCCATTGCGACCGCGTCCATGCCCGAACCGCACAGCCGATTGACGGTCGTACCCGGCACGGCCTCGCCCAGCCCGGCGAGCAATGCGGCCATGCGCGCGACATTGCGATTGTCCTCGCCGGCCTGGTTGGCGCAGCCGAGGACGACATCGTCGACATGGGCCCAATGGACGCCCGGGTTGCGTTCCTTGAGCGCTTTCAGCGGAATGGCGGCGAGGTCGTCCGGCCGGACTTCCTTCAGCGCACCGGCATAGCGGCCGATAGGAGTGCGGACGGCGTCACAGATGTAGGCGTCGGTCATTCGTGGTCCTCTAGCGAATCCAATATGGGGCCGCCGATCTCACGCGAAAGCCCCTGGAATTCGGCGACGGTGC